>CAMOFU010000011.1 GCA_946613705.1 uncultured Clostridia bacterium | reverse complement strand
ACCTGATCGAAAACATTTTTCAGCCCGAGATACACGATATTGTCAAATATCGTCCTGTACATTCCGAGCTCCAGACGGCAGTAGGCATCGGCAAGCAGGCCGAGCGTCATATTCACGCTGAAAGAGGTGTCCTCCGCTATCCTCCCGAAATCGTCATCGCTCACTTCTTTGAGCGCGTACCTTTCAAGCAGCGGATTATATCTGCCCCTGCGCGCGTCCTCCCTCAGATCGTCGAGGGCATCGGTCAGATAGATGAACCTGCCGAGAAAATACCCGAAGCTGCCGAGCCGACGGCTCATCTCCCTGTCGTCCGATATTCCCGCCGTGACTGCCTGCATTATCCTTGCGGTAGGCTCGGCTGCACGGTCAAGGCTCGCGCAGTGTTCGCGTTCAAGCGCTGACTGCTCCTTCATCTGCCTGTCTATCCTCGCCGCAAGCGCGGGATACCTTTCCCTTGCGCCGATAAACGCCTCGGCAATGAACGGCACTGCTGCCGAAGCCGCGAGCTGCCGCGCTCCCCTGCCGTCGGTGCTGTCATCGCGCAGCTTGTGATACAAAAGCAGCACCGATGCGCCCGCCGAGTAACCGAGCCCGCCGTTCACGGCGCAGCTGCGCTTCACGAGCGGGTGAGCGGGACAGCGCTCCTGCCGCACCTCGAGCCTTATGCTGTTCACCGACATATCGAGCAGTGCCAGCGCCGCGAGGTCATAGCTCAGTGCCAGCCGCGGGAGCTGCCCGCACTGCCTGCCGATGCTCTTGCACACCCCGCAGTACACGCTCCTGTAAGCCTCATATTCACACACCCGCAGATACGGCTTGAAGGGCCTGATATATCCGAACATTCATCTCACCTACCGTATGCTTAGCTTTCGTCCGAGAACAGAGCTTTCAGCAGCTCACTGCGGGCATCGTCCGTTACCTCGGTGCCGTTTCTGGTGACCTTGTCGAGCTTGAACTCGGTATAGGTATACCCGTCGTGCGTCACCCTGAACACGAGGGTCACCGTATCGTTATTTGTCTTCTCTTTAAGGCTCGCCGTAACAAAGCGGGTGTTGCCGTCTGCCTCGAGCTGCCAGCTCACACCGTCGGCTGCCGTCTTGTCGAGCGCATCGCCGAAGCTGTCACTGCCGCCGAAGCTCCTCAGCTCCTTTACCGAGGTAACGCTCTCGTTCCTCACCACTTCAAGGATACGTTCGTCATCAACAAACAATGCCGAAACGAAGCCGTTGCCGATGATCCCGTAGGACAGGCAGATCATGCAGACGACCGCCATCGCCGTATTGGTCTTCAGCCGCAGGCAGCGTCTGAAAAGATACACTGTCGGCAGCAATGCCCACCATCGGCTGTTATCTTCGGCACCGAGCCTCTCCAGCTGTCTCATATCCAGCAGGCAGCACAGCGGCCTCATCACGATGACCACTCCCCAGACCAGAAAGCCGAGATATTTGTTCAGTGTGTAATTCTCGAGAAACAGTCCGAGCGCGGGCAGCAGTGCAGCATACCACACAAGACCGTTCCTTATCCTTCGGCCGCTTTCAGCCTCAGCCGCCGACACATTTTCCATAGCATTCCCCACCTCCGTGCCTTTGCGAAACGGTCATTTTTTCACGTTTCGACGCTTTTCGACAAATATGTCTGTTTTGTGACCGAATGCCCAAAACAGATAAATAATCTGATAAAAGAAAGTAAAGCAAATATACCTCTGCTTGAAAACAAGATCTCCGAAATATATAATATAGACCTATCAGCTTTCGAGGAGGATAAGAATTGAAGAAACAAAGGATAATAATTTCGACCGAGCACGGGTATCTGAGGAGGTTAGCACGCGAGCTCGAAGCCTCGGGAAAATACGAGCTTACCAAAATGCCGTTCTCGATCGGAGACGCTTTCTTCGGGAACACGCTCAGCGGCATCACCGCAGTGATCGTCGGCTGCGGAAGAGACATCGGCACATACACAAAGCACACAGAGCAGGACTCTGCTCAGATCCCGCTGATATTCGTACTCACCGAGCCGTCTGTGCAGGAGGAGCTTATCGCCGAGGCGGGCTTTATACCGCTTCTCTCCGACCACAGCCTTGATGCAGCGGTGAGCAGGATAGCATACAGCCTTGAACGTCGGGCGCTGCAAGATCACGAAAGAAAGACCGCACTGATAAACCGTTTCACCGCCGATGTTCTTGAAGAGATCTGCATAACTCCCGACTGCGCGGGCTATCATTTCCTGCGTGACGCGATAAAGCTGTGTGCGGGCATCAGGGCACCGTACAGTCTTCGGCGGGATATCTACGAGACGATCTCGACGAAGCACAACACAACGATCAATGCCGTTGACCACAGCATACGCAGCACGATAGAAAAGAGCTGGACTGTATGTCCCGCAAAAAGCAAGCGCAAATACTTCGGTGTGCTGTGCCTTCCTTCCGAGAGAAAGCCCCGCCCGAAGGAATACATTGTATTTCTGTCCGAGTGGATATCCCGTATGCTGCCCGAAGACCTTCACTGATACATACAAGCAAACAGCCTGCAGCGATCTTTCTCTGCGGGCTGTTTTCGGCTCCGCACGCGGTGCAGCTCTGCTGCCTGCTGCGGACATATATATCATCGGGTCATTCGGCAGACTCCGTTCGGAGCAGTTCGCGGACAAAATGTCACTTCCGCGGTCATCTGCCTATGCGCCCGTTGATATATACTATGCCGCACCCCGCCCGACGGCGAACGCCGCAGCTTGGTACAGGCCGCAGTTTTTTTCGTACAAACGGCATAATATCAGCCGTCTTTCCGCGATGCCGCCCGAACAGACGGTCAAACAGCGTCACGGTGATTTTTCACAAGGGGCATAGCGGCTCATTATCTCCAGTGCCGCCCGCAGCCCGTCCACAGCTGCCGACATGATGCCGCCCGCATAGCCCGCACCCTCTCCGCAGGGGAAAAGGTTATCAAAGCTGAGCGAATTCATGCTGCTGCCGCGAGTGATCCTCACAGGTGAGCTGGTGCGCGTTTCGGGAGCCGTGAGCAAAGCGCTGCCGTTCCCGAAGCAATGCATCTTCCGCGCAAACTCCCCGATGCCGAACCTCAGATGCTCGGTAACAAAGCTCGGGAACAGCTTATCAAGATCGGCTGCCATGACTCCCCTTGCATATGTTGCCGAGACCGCGCCCCCGACAGTTGCCCTGCCCGAAAGCAGTCCGCTCACGGTCACGGCAGGCGCACGGACACCGTCGGTGATACGAAAGGCTCGCTGCTCTATCTCGCGGGCAAAATACATTCCGTCGAGCGGAGCCGAGCCGTAATCCGCTGCCGACACCGCAACAGCGACCGCAGCATTTGCATTCTCGCCGTCCCTGGCATATTCGCTCATGCCGTTGGTAACGACAGTTCCCTCCTCCGAGGCGGCGGGCACAACGCTTCCCCCGGGGCACATACAGAAGGTATACACAGCCCTGCCCTCACGGCTCCTTGCCGAGAGCTGGTACTCGCCCTTCGGCAGCAGCGGGTCGCCCGCGAACCTGCCGTAAAGGCTCTCGTCCACCTCCTGCTGGCGATGCTCTATCCGCACGCCCACCGAGAAAGGCTTGGGCTCCAAAAACACATTTTTTTCTGCCAGCATCTCAAAGGTATCCCTTGCGGAATGCCCCGCAGCCAGCACCAGCGCCGCACAGGGTATCCTCTCGCTGCCTGCGACGGCTTCTGTTATCCTGCGGCCGTCTGCGGCAAGATCCGTCAGCTGCGTATTGAACCGCACCTCGCCGCCCAGCGCGATCACACGCTCTCTGAGTGCCTTCACGATGTTCCTCAGCTTATCGGTGCCGATATGCGGCTTGGCTCTCGTGAGTATATCCTCGGGAGCGCCGAAGTCCACGAACCGTTCGAGCACATATCTGCACAGCGGATCCTTTATCCTCGTGGTCAGCTTGCCGTCGGAAAAGGTCCCCGCGCCGCCCTCGCCGAACTGGACATTCGAGCGGCAGTCGAGCCTGCCTCCGTTCCAGTAGCCCTGAACGGCAGCCGTTCTCTCCTCAACGCTGCCGCCCCTTTCGAGCACGATCGGGGCATAGCCGCATTCAGCCAGAAGCAGAGCGCAGAACATTCCCGCGGGGCCGAAGCCCGTCACGCATATCCGCCCCTCAGCCCTACTGCTGCCGAACACGGGCGTGACGCTGCTGTCTGCCGCGATATTCACAGAGCTGTATTTTTCGCAGACCCGCTTTTCCTCCTGCGGGTCGCGCAGCTCGGCATACACCGAGCATACATAGTGGATATCGTTTCGCTTCCTTGCATCGAGCGAGGTCTTATACAGTCCGACCTTCACGGTCTTATCAGTGCTCAGCCCGACCGAACGCAGTGCGCGGCTTATCACGCTTTCCTTATCCATGCCGAGCGGAGAAACTATATTATTGATGATAACAGGCATTATCCCAACTCCGCATCTGTTCACGAGCTGCTGTCCGAGGCAGAGCTGCTGTCGGCGGCAGAGCTGCTGTCGGTAATGGCGGCGGCTTTTTCCTCAATATTTATCTGCACCTCATTGGAACCGATGCACCATACGTCATCGGCCTTCGGCACATAAACTGTCACCGAATGCGAGAGCGAACCCGTCTGTGTCACATCGGCCAGATCAACGACCACATTGATATCCGAGCTGTCAAGCTTTTCGACAGTCTCTTTCGGGCCGAACAGCGTAACAGAAGGTATCTGCTTGGTCTCGAGCTTTACGCTCCTGCCGCTCGGCGGGCTGCTGAACCTTATCGCGGAAGCAGGCACCGAGAACTCCTTCTTGATATACTCCTTCTCCTCAAAGCCGAAGGTCATTATCACGGTGTCAACACCGCTCTGATTGATCTCGCCCGACTGCAGCTTCTGGTTCACATCGAAGCTGAAGCTCTTGCCGAGGTCGATATCCTTCAGCGAGACCGTGCCGAGAGATACAGCCTGCACATTCACATCGTTGAGCTTTGGCGTGATGACATTGACCGAGGTCGCAGACAGCTCATACGGTATCGACGAGATATCGAACCCCGGCGGCACATCGGTAAAATCAACGCTGAGGTTCACCGTCTTTTTCTTATACAGATCGAACGAGACATCGAACTTCTTTGTATCGACGAGCGTGTACTTGCTGCCGTCCAGCCTGATGCCGTCCTCGTCGTAGAAGAACACCTTCTCGGTAGATATCGAGGTCGCGTCCGAAAGCGTTGCGCTGTCCTCTATCACAGCCTCTACCCGCTTGATCTTTGCAAGCTCGGTCTCAGCGCCCTCTATCATCACCGTCGAGGGTGAAACAGCGGGATTGCGCAGTGTGAGCCCCTCTGCTGCGATAACGTTGGGCGCATTTGCGGTCACCTCAAACACATCGCTGCCCTTATGCACAAAGCTCACGTCCACTGTGTCGGGAGATACCGATACGATATTCACCGTATCCGAGCTGTGTACCGACCTGACATTTATTTCCAGCGGATAGGTGCCCTCCTTGGATACGCTGTCCACATTCACCGTTGCCACAAGATCGTTCGCACCGTAGCTGCCTATCTCGTAGTTCATGCCCTTGATCTCAACATCAACGGTTATATCCTTATACCCCTGTGCCTGAAGCCCCTTCTCCGATGCCGAGGTGCCGTCCATCGAGAACACGACGGGGACGTTTGTGATAGTCTTGTTGATCGTCGGGTACTCGGTGATCGACAAAAACAGCCAGATGATCACTGCGATTATCACCGCGGCTATCCTCAGCCCCAGATCGGTCGCCAGCAGAGAGGTCCGCTTTTCCTTTACTTTTTCCATTTAGAGATCATCCTCCCCGCGAACGAGCTGTCCTTCTCTTCCTGCTCCTCCTGCTCGGAAAGCATCTTGCCGAGCAGCAGCTTTTTAAGGCTCTCACGGTTATAGCCCCGCGTGAGCTCGCCGTTTTCCGCGACCGAGATGGTGCCCGTCTCCTCCGATACGACCACAACTATAGAATCCGAATTCTCGCTCATACCGATCGCTGCCCTGTGTCTCGAACCGAGCTGCTTTTCGATCAGCTCCTCCTTCTGCGGCTTCGGCAGGAAGCACCCCGCCGCGAGTATCATACCGTCGCGTATCACGACCGCGCCGTCATGCAGCGGGGTATTCGGGAAGAAGATATTGCCGAACACCGCAGCCGACGGGGTACAGTTGAGCACCGTGCCTGTAGCGATCTGCTCGCCCAGCTTGGTCTTGCGCTCGAAGATTATCAGTGCGCCCGTGCAGGTGGACGAAAGCTCCTGTGCCGCCTCACAGACGGAATCTATGCACTCCTTTACGCGGTTGACCTCCATCTCGTCCTCGGTGCTTGCAAACAGTGCGAACTGCGTCAGCCTTGCGCGGCCCATTTTTTCGAGTATACGCCGCAGCTCGGGCTGAAAGAGTATGATTATCGCAAGGAAGCCCCACTGGAAGCAGAGCTTGAGCAGATACCTCATAGTCTGGAGATTGAGGAACACCGATATCAGGTAAAATGCAATAAGCAGCAATATGCCCTTGACGAGCTGCTGCGCCCTTGTCTCTCTTATCAGCTTTATCCCGTGAAAGATAAGATAAGAGAGGATAAGTATATCTATAATATCTGCTATTCGTATCGACTTGAAAACGTTGAGTATCGAAAGCAGAGAATCAGAAATTACCGACAAAGTTCATCACTCCCATGTGACAGGACTGCGCAAATTTGCATTACAGATCATGATGCTCACAAAAATGTATGCTTATATTTATTGTATCACATTCTTTTTAAAAGTGCAATAGCTTATCATGAAAAATTCACAGTTTTGAAGCACCCCGCAAGAGCCTCCCGAAACAGCAAGACCTCCCGCGGGGCAAATACCGCAGGAGGTCATATAGGATACGGGCAGCTGTTTACGGCATACGGCTGAGCAGCGCATTCTTGAATGCGCCGTCCCCGAGCTTGTCGATCGCTGCGGCGGCATCGGAGCGTGCCGTTTCGGTGAAGCACTCCTCATAGGTCTGCACCGCGTCCTCGGCGCGCTGCTGATAAACGAGCTGATTCTTGACCGTGTTGATGAGCTTCTTTGTCCATGCCTCGTTGGCCGCATCGTTAAGGTGTACATATCCGTCGGAGGTGTACTTATCGTCGAGCCCGCCGTCGTCGTTTTTGAGTATCGAGTTGATGTCGATATAATAAGCATCGGGATTGCTGCCGCAGTAATCCTCGAGTATCTTATTGAGCGCATCGACGTTTTCGTTGGTAAGATAATCCGTCTCGCTGCCGATGCACACGGGAGTTACTGCTTCAACGTAGATCACCTTTTCGGGGTTCTCCTCCCTGATGCCGTCGAGATACTCAACAAACGTCTCGCCGACAAAATCCGCGTCGCCGTACATATCGTTCGTGCCGAGGTTGATGAATACGCTGTCGGCATCGATATCCTTCAGCAGATTTTTGGCAGAATCCGTAACGCCGTTGTAGGACAGCATATAATCCTCGCCGTTGCGGCCGTCGTCGTTATAGATGCCGTAGCTGCTGAGTGCAAGATAGATCGGCGAGCCGAGATAGCCCTCGCCCTGCGATTCGAGATACATCTTGTGACCCTCTCCGAGCGAGCAGCCGATGAACACCGCCCTTGAAAAGAACTCGTCTATCTCCTCCTGCGGCAGCGGTGTGGAAACGCTCTTGAAAACGTTCAGCACGGTCTTCTGCTCGCAGACGTCCTTGCCCGAGGTGACCTCTGCGGTAATGACGGCATCTCCCTCCGCGATCGCGGTAACGGTACCGTCGTCCGAAACAACAGCCACGCTCTCGTCAGACGAGCTGTAGGTCACACTGTCAGCGCCCGTGATGCCGAGCGGCAGCATACTGCCCTTTTTAATGCTCGTGTGGTACACAAAGCCGTCCTTCTCTCCCGTCATCCCGCCTGCGGTATACTCGGGCGATGAGTCGAAGCGGGAGTATTTTACGGAAACATTCAGCTTGGTAACGAAATCCGAATCGCTGCCCTGCTGAGTAACAGTCACGACTGCATCACCGCAGCTCACGGCGGTGATCTCTTTGCCGTTTACCGATACCACCGATTCGTCCGAGCTCTGTATCTCTGCCTTCTCTGCCGCCTTGCCGAGATCAAGCGTGCGGACCTCCTCCTTATAAAGTATCAGCGGAAGCGTCTGCTCTGTGGTCTTGCGTTCGGTCTCTTCCGATGCCGCCGTCGGCAGGGTAGTCGTCCCGATCGGAGAAAGTGCGGTCTGACCGCTGTTATTTGAGCCGCAGCTGCACAGCAGGATCGGGCAGGCAGCCATCGCGGCGATATATGCTTTAAGCTTCATATCCTCAGCTCCTTAAAATAAGATCCCCAAAGGTATTCCCCTGTCACATTACATAGAACAGCATCTTGCCGTAGGTGGGATAAGGCCAGTATTTCTCACCGACCAGTGCCTCGATACCGTCGGCAGACTCACGCAGCTCGCCCATGACCGCAAACACACGGTCGTGGTAGCAGTTTGCCTGCTGCTCGATATCCGCGATCGCACGGCATTTGTCAAGCTCTGTCTCCAGCTCGCCGAGCTTTCGGTAGGTCTTTGCCGCCAGATCGGAGATCCGCTTTGCCAGATCCTTCTCGAAGCTTGCATCGGCACCGATGCTCTCAGCCAGCTGTGCGGTCTGCGAAAGCTCCTTTATGTAGGAGGCAGCCGCAGGCAGTATATCCTTCTTTGCCATATCTATCATTGTGAGCGCTTCTATCTTGAGCGTCTTGCAGTATTCATCGAGGATTATCTCAACGCGGCTGTCGAGCTCCGCAGCCGAATACACGCCGTAGCGCGAGAACATCTCAACGTTCTTGGGTGCCTTGAAGCAGGGAACGGAAGCGGGTGTTGATTTCAGATTCAGCAGTCCGCGCCTTGCAGCCTCCTCCTCCCACTCGGGGGAATAGCCGTTGCCGTTGAATACGATGCGGGAGTTCTCCTTGTATTCGCGCTTGATGAGCTCGTCCAGCGCCTCACGGAAGTTGCCCGCCATGCCGAGCTCGTCGGCGAACTTATCGAGCGTTGCCGCCACGATCGTATTTATGACCGTTATCGGGCCGCCGCAGGACAGCCTTGACCCCGGCATTCTGAACTCGAACTTATTGCCCGTGAACGCAAACGGCGAGGTGCGGTTGCGGTCGGTGGTGTCCTTCGGGAAATGGGGCAGAACGTCAACGCCTATCTCCATCTCTACCCGCTTGCCCTCGTACCTGTCACCGTGAGCCAGAGCCTCGAGTATACCCGTGAGCTCATCACCGAGGAAGATAGAGATGATCGCGGGGGGCGCTTCATTAGCGCCGAGACGGTGATCGTTGCCCGCCGTTGCTACCGATGCGCGCAGGATATCCTGATAATCGTTCACAGCCTTGATGATCGCAACCAAGAACAGCAAAAACTGCGCATTCTCGGCGGGAGTCTTTCCGGGGTCGAGCAGGTTCACTCCCGTGTTCGTCGAGAGCGACCAGTTGTTATGCTTGCCCGAGCCGTTTATCCCTGCAAAGGGCTTCTCGTGCAGCAGGCACTTGAAGCCGTGCTTTCTTGCGGTGCGCTTCATGATCTCCATAGTCAGCTGATTATGGTCGGTGGCGACGTTGGCGGTATCAAAGATCGGTGCCAGCTCGTGCTGACAGGGCGCGACCTCGTTATGCTTGGTCTTGGCATAGATGCCCAGCCTCCACAGCTGCTCGTCAACGTCCTTCATATATGCCGCGACACGGGTCTTGATCGTGCCGAAGTAATGATCCTCCAGCTCCTGACCCTTCGGAGCGGGTGCCCCGAAGAGGGTGCGGCCCGTATATATCATATCCTTGCGGTGGGAATACATCTCACGGTCAACAAGAAAATACTCCTGCTCGGCACCGCAGTTGGCGATAACGCGGGAAGCATTCGAGCCGAACATTTTAAGTATCCGCAGCGATGCGCGGTTGACCGCCTCCATAGATTTGAGCAGCGGTGTCTTTTTATCGAGCGCCTCGCCGTTGTAGGAGCAGAAGGCAGTCGGGATGCACAGTGTATTCTCCTTGATGAACGCATAAGAGGTCGCGTCCCACGCGGTATAGCCTCTCGCCTCAAAGGTAGCGCGAAGCCCTCCCGACGGGAACGAGGAAGCGTCTGCCTCGCCCTTGATGAGCTCCTTGCCCGAGAACTCCATGATAACGCCGCCGTTATCGGTGGGGGTGATGAAGCTGTCCAGCTTTTCGGCAGTGAGACCCGTCATCGGCTGGAACCAGTGTGTATAGTGAGTAGCGCCCTTTTCCACAGCCCAGTCCTTCATGGCATTCGCCACAACATTTGCAAGGTGTATATCGAGGGGCAGACCCTCGGCTATCGTCTTTTTAAGAGCCTTATAGGTATCCTTCGGCAGCTTCTCCCTCATTGCGCTGTCATTGAACACATCACTTCCGAAGATCTCAGGTACATTCATCAGCTTTCCTCCTTCTGCGGTCGGCGGGCAGATACCGAAAAGGCGCTGCGACCCAAAGGAATCGCAGCGCCTTCGCCGTCTCATACCATAGATTATACCGCTTTTGCGCATTTTTGTCAAGCGGCGCGGCGGTGTTTTGTAGCTTGCGACAATCACATACGTCTGCCGCATATTATTTTTGTAATAATTTTCTGTCGTCCGCAGCCGTCGGGCAGGTCACTTAACGTCGATGAACTTCCTGTCGCCGCTGTCATCGCCGCCGTTATCGTCCTTCATGGTGATGCCCAGCACCTTCTCCACCTTCTTCTTGCCCGAAAGCGCACCGATAACGTTTGTCAGCCCCGAGATCACCAGCATAACGCCCAGCACCACATACTGAGTAAACGGCGCAAAGAGCATAACAAGTCCGATGATCACAGTCAGCGATGCCATCACGGCAGTTGCCTGCCAGCCCTCGCCGTTGTTATGCTTGCGTATGCGCATCGCATCATACAGCGAGAGCGAGCCGCTCGCGAGCATATAGATGCCGAACACGAAGGAGATGACCCTGAACACGAAGTCGGGCTTGAGTATCAGGAACAGACCGACAGCCGAGAAGATGATGCCGCGGATTATCACCACGGGTCCCAGCGCCGAGGGGTCGCCGCTGGTCATCAGGAAGCGGCTGATATCCATAATGCCGACGAGTATGATAACGCCGCCGATGATATAGCTTATCACGTTATTGATACCCTCGGGCCAGATAATAAAGAACAGTCCCAGCAGCACGCACAGTGCGGAGAGCAGGATAAAGTTGCTGAACAGCTTTTTGATATTACTCATATTAGTCCTCCTTGTTATTCAGCGGCACTGCCTTTCTGAGCTTGACCGCCTTTATGACCTTGAGGCGCGAGAATTCCTCGCGTTCCTTCTCCTCGAGGGAATCCGAGATGTACTTGACCGTCGCACGGTCACGGGGGATTATGATGTTTTGGAGCGCATTTGCACGCCGCTGGGTCTTCCTTATCGCTACCGAGAGCCTGTAGATGCTGTTTTCCACCTCTGCGAGCAGCACGGTGGTCTTTTTCACCTTATCAAAGGCGAGGTATGCGCGGTCGAGCTGAGAGGCGGTATTGAGGAAGCCGTAGTTGATATCCAGCTCCCGCGGCTCTATGCCGACCTTTGGCAGCTCAACTCCCATGACGCTGCGGCTCGTAAGCGTTATCCCGTTCTCGAGCGGCACACACTCGGCATAGGGCGTTATCACGCCGAGAGCGATGTTCGCAAGCTGAAGTGCGGAGTATGCGTCCTTGTAGGTATCCTCTATCGTCGTTCTCAGCTCGGCAGCCTTATCGACCAGCGCCATCAGCTCTCGTATCAGGATATTGCGTTTTCGGTCGAGCAGATCGTAGCCGAGCAGCGCCAGCGAAAGCGAACGCTTCATAGCTATCAGATTGCCCTTGGTGGGAAACACCTGCTGCTCTGCCATAGTCTCACTCCTTACAAATACTCACAAATACTTACAGTCCGAAGAGCACCGCTGCCTTTTTCGCATCGTAGAATCTTTCGATATGCTCATCGTCCACACGGTCGAGCTCGGACTTGGGCAGCGTTGAGAGCAGCTGCCAGCCGAGGTCGAGCGTCTGCTCTATCGTGCGGTTCACATCGAAGCCCTGATCTATGAAATGCTTCTCGAACAATCTGCCGAAGCGCAGATAGCTCTTGTCATTCGCCGAAAGCTCCTCCTCGCCGATGACCGATGCCAGCGACCTTGCGTCCGACACCTTGGCATAGGCTGCGAAGAGCTGGTTTGCGCACATCTGGTGATCCTCTCTCGTATAGCCCTCACCTATGCCGTCCTTCATAAGTCTCGAAAGGCTCGGCAGTACGGAGACAGCGGGGTACACGCCCGTCTGGTCGAGGTTCCTGTCGAGGACTATCTGCCCCTCTGTGATATAGCCGGTAAGGTCGGGAACGGGGTGGGTGATATCGTCATTGGGCATTGTCAGTATCGGTATCTGCGTGACCGAGCCGCTCGCGCCCTTGACAACGCCCGCTCTCTCATACAGCGATGCAAGGTCGGAGTAGAGATACCCCGGGTAGCCCTTTCTTGCGGGTATCTCGCCCTTTGAGGACGAGAACTCACGCAGCGCCTCTGCATATGCCGTCATATCGGTAAGTATGACGAGAATGTGCATATTATGCTCAAACGCCAGATACTCCGCCGCCGTGAGTGCGCACCGCGGAGTAAGTATACGCTCGATGATCGGGTCGTTGGACATATTCATGAACATAACGACTCTCTGCAGCGAGCCCGTTTCCTCGAACGAGCGCTTGAAATAGTCGGCAACGTCATTCTTTACACCCATAGCTCCGAACACGATAGCGAAGTCCTGCCCGTCCTCGTCGGCGATCTTTGCCTGCCTTACGATCTGCACGGCAAGCTTGTTATGCGAGAGACCCGATCCCGAAAAGATCGGCAGCTTCTGTCCTCTGATAAGCGTCATCAGCGCATCTATCGACGAGATGCCAGTATTGATATAGTTCCTCGGGTACTCTCTTGAAACGGGGTTCAGCGGCTTGCCGTTGATATCGGCATACTTCTCGGGATAGATGTCCCCGAGGCCGTCTATCGGCTTGCCCGCGCCCGAGAATATTCGCCCGAGCATTTCCTTTGAAAGCGGCAGCTCCATCGGCTTGCCCTCGAATCTGGTGGTAGTATTTCCCAGCGAGAGCCCCTTTGTCCCTTCAAAGACCTGCAATACCGCCCTGTCCTCAGACACCTCTACCACTCTGCCGAGGCGCTTGCTGCCGTCGGAGAGCCGCAGCTCCGCCATTTCGTCGTAGCCGATGCCGCTTACTCCCTGCAATGCGACCAGCGGGCCGTTTATCTCGTCAAGGCCTATATATTTAAGCTCCAACTGCCACACCTCCGCCGAGCGCTGCAAAGTCCTTATCCATTCTCGCGCTGTATTCATCGAACATCTCGGGCTTATCGTTCGGGATGTCGTATTTGATCTTGATGATATTCTCTATCCAGCCCATATCTATGATGCTGCCGACAGCCGCGCCCTCCTCGAGCGCCTTTCTGCCGAGACTGTAGAATTGCAGTATCAGCTTCATCATGCGGTACTGCTTTTCGAGCGGCACATAGGTATCGTCCTTATGATAGGCATTCTGCTGGAGGAAGCCCACCCTGACAGCTCTTGCCGTTTCGATAAGCAGCTTCTGGTCGTCGGGCAGCACGTCCGCGCCCATCAGCTTGACGATCTCCATAAGCGTATTCTCCTCAACGAGGATATTCGAGATCTGCTGCCGCACCTCCATGAAGTCCTCGGCGACGTTCTTCCTGTAGTAATCCGCAAGATCGTCGATATACTCGGAATAGCTCGAGGTCCAGTTGATCGCGGGGTAATGTCTTGCATAGGCAAGGCTCTTGTCGAGCGCCCAGAAGCATCTCACAAAGCGCTTGGTGTTCTGTGTGACAGGCTCGGAGAAATCGCTGCCCTGCGGTGACACCGCACCTATTATGGACACCGAGCCCTCGCTGCCGCCAAGCGTTTTAACGTAGCCCGCACGCTCATAGAACTCGGATATACGCGAGGGCAGGTATGCGGGGAAGCCCTCCTCGGCGGGCATCTCTTCAAGTCTGCCCGAAAGCTCACGCAGAGCCTCTGCCCAGCGCGAGGTGGAATCCGCCATGATAGCGATATGATAGCCCATATCCCTGTAATACTCCGCAAGGGTGATGCCCGTATAGATCGAGGCTTCACGGGCGGAAACAGGCATATTGGACGTATTTGCGATAAGTACCGTCCTGTCGGTGAGCGGACGGTCGGTGCGGGGGTCGATAAGCTCCGAGAACTCCTCGAGCACCTGAGTCATCTCATTGCCGCGCTCGCCGCAGCCGATATACACGATGATATCCGCATCGCACCACTTGGCAAGCTGGTGCTGTGTCATCGTCTTGCCCGTGCCGAAGCCCCCGGGGATCGCAGCCGTGCCGCCCTTGGCGATAGGCGCGATAGTGTCGATGACTCTCTGCCCCGTGATGAGCGGTCTGTTGATAGGCAGTCTCTCGGCGCAGGGGCGGGGCGTTCTGATAGGCCATCTCTGGCAGAGGGTCAGCTCCTCCTCCTCGCCGCGCGGAGTCTTTATCCTGCACACGACATCATTTACAGTATACTCTCCGTCGGGAGCAGTCCAGACTACCTCGCCGCCCTTAGACAGCGGCGAGAGCATACACCTGTGCGTTATAACATCCGTCTCGGGGCAGGTGCAGTATACCTGACCCGCAGAAAGGGTATCGCCCTGCCTGACGGTGAGCGTTACGCTGTATTTCTTCTCTGTATCGAGGGACGACACCTCGGCACCGTCGCCGATGAACGCGCCTGTCAGCTCGGCAAGGCTGCGGAGCGGGCGCTCAATGCCGTCAAAAATATTCGTGATTATCCCCGGGCCCAGCAGTGCCGACATCGCGGCACCCGTTCCCACTACGGGCTCCCCCGGCATCAGACCCGTGGTGCCCTCATAGACCTGTATCGTCGTGAACTCGGAATTGACACCGATGACCTCGGATATCAGCCGCTTATTGCCGACATAGACCATTTCCATCATCGAAAAGCTGCGGCTTCGCTTCACCTTTACAACAGGCCCGTTTATCGAATATATCCTATCCATATATCTACTCCTGAATATCTGCAAGCTCTTTATTGTTCGAGAACTCCGCGCGCTCGTTTTCAAACATGGAATCAAAGGTGCAGTCGATAACGGCACCCACACCCTCGAACCCGACGATAACTCCGCCGAGGGCTATGCTCCTGTCCTCCTGCGCTTCACAGCCGAGCGCCGCCGCGTACTTCATATCCTCGGGTGCGAGCCTTACTTCCGCCCGCCTTTCGGGATACTTTTTCCTGCACTGCTCCACTGCCTTTTTCAGCCACTCGGGGTATTCGCTGCTCCTGCGGAAGGCGGCGAGCTTCTCTGTCACCCTGCGAAACACCTCGTCTGCAAGCTGTCCGCGGCGCAGCAGCACATTCCTCTGCGCACCGAGCCTTGCTGTGGATATCCTTCTTGTATAGTCAAGCTCGGCCTCCTGACGCAGCCTTACACGGCCTGCGTTCTCGTCCATACCGACTGTCAGCCTTGAGCTCTCCATCATCTTGTCGCACTGCTCCTGTGTCTCGTCAAGTATCCGAGCCACCTGAGCATCTATATCTGCGCTGACAGCCTCCTTGAACCTTTGCAGCTTCAGAGCCTCATCGGTCATGACTGTTCACCCTCCTTGTCACAGCTTTATCCCGACCGCGCTCCTCAGGTATTCCGCGATAGTCTCGGAAATGCCCGATGATGCGTGCCTGTCGGGTATCTCGACTATGAGCGGCTGCTTTCTTGACAGCTTATACTCATAGACCTTCTCGCGGCACTGCTTCACTGCAAGCTCGGTCATCATGATGATGCCCACGTCCTCCATAGCCATTGCCTTGTCGAGCGCATCGGCAGTCTCCTCGGGAGTATGCACCACGACACCATCTACGCCGCTGAGTCTCATACCCATCTGGGTATCTGTATTGTCGCTGATAAGATAGAACCGCATTTTATCAGCCCAGATTGTTTACGATCAGGATCGAGATGAGCAGACCGTAAAGGGCGATACCTTCACCGAGAACGACGAAGATCAGCGCCTTGACGAAGTTCTTGGGATCCTCGGAGGTAGCTCCGATAGCAGCGGGAGCGCCTGCTGCAACAGCGATGCCCGAGCCCACGCAGCTGAGGCCTACGGCGAGTGCGGCTGCGATGTAGCCGAGACCTGTGCCTGTCGTAACGGCTGCCTTGGCTGTCCCCTCCTCGGCTGCAAAGGCCACTACTCTGCCGAAGGACACGATAAGTCCCGTGAGCATAGTGCCGCCGAAGATCGAAAGGTTGCCGATGAATGCGGGCTTGGCGGACTTGCCTGCCCTGACTCTCTTTGCGGCCATAAGGAACGGTGCGCACAGCAGCGCAACTGCGATGAGCGGTAAAACAAACAATACTAACATTTTATATACCTCCAATTATTCGATCTCGGTTGAAAATCCTGCCTTGACGGGCTCGAACGGCTTTCCGTTGCCGCTGTAGAACCGCGAGAAGATCTCATAGAATTCAAGCCTTATTATCTGTATCGCAACGATCATGCCCTCCATGACCATTACAAAAGCGTTGCCGATGATAAGCACTGCGGGCTTCGCACCCGAGCCGACCATATTCATGAGCGTTGAAACGACGAGCATCATTCCCGCGTGTGAGAGCACGAAGCCGCCTACTCTCAGGAAGCTCATCGTATTCGAGACGTAGCTGAGCACATACTCGAACATCTCGAAGAAGTTCTCGACGATAAAGTTGCCGACCGTCATATTCTCCTCCTCGTTCGAGAGGCGGAACTTCTTATACTTGACCGCTATCGCAAACGGCACCTTGCAGAAGATGCAGACCGCGGGGATAACGATGAACAGTATCACGAACGGGGCGGACATTATCTTCACATCGAACAGCATCGAGCAGGCCACACCTGCGGCGATAGAGCCGTAGAACACGAGCCCTGCGATGCCGTTGTTTGAGAACACCGCCTTTTCGATATCGCCCTCGCGGAAGCCGATGATGATGTTGAGTATCATTGAAATGAGTATCAGCGCGACACCGAGCCCGACCGCAGTCAGCAGGATAAAGCTGGTATTATGGAACGGGTGCAGCGGGAGGAAGTCAATGCCTATCCCCTCGAACACGGGGTCGAGCAGATCCTCATAGCCGAACACAGAGCCGTAGACCGTGCCGAAGATCATGCTTGAGATGCCGCAGCGGGTCATCATGCCGCCGAAGTTTTTGTGTACCTTCTTCCCGATCACCAGACCGAGCAGGAAGATTATGAAGCCCTGCCCGAGGTCGCCGAACATAATACCGAACATGAGCGTATAGGTGAGTGCGACGAAGGCGGTCGGGTTATAGCCCGTATAATCGGGCAGACCGTACATCTCGACGAGCATAGAATAGGGTCTTGTGAGCCGTGTGTTTTTCAGCACGGTGGGCGGTGTGCAGCCCGAATCGGCATCGGGCGGCATAAAGGCGAGCGTTACATCGCCGCAGCCCTCAAAGAGCTTTTCAAACTGCTTGTGCTGTTTTTTCGGGATAAAGCCCTTGATATAGACCTTATCTCTCAGCACGCCGACCTTTCTTCTCAGCTCGAACAGCGAGCGCTTATGGCAGAGCTTTGAGAATGCCCGCTGTATCTCCTCCTCGTGGACGGCAGCGAAGCTCTTTATCTCCCTGTCGGCCTTTTCCGCGATCTTTTCCTGTTCGGCTATCTCGGCCTCGAGCAGCTTGAACGCCTCCTCTGTATTGCCCCTTACGAAATCGGGGATATGCACCTGTTCAAAATACAGCGTGGTGAAGATATCGTCCACGAGCTCCTTATCGTTCTTGGGGCAGAAATACATTCCCCAGCAATAGCTGCTGTCGTGCTCGAACGGCACGAAGAAGAAATTCTGATCGTAGTATTCGAGCTTGCGCCTGCTTTCGAGCGGGAGCTTTCCCACTCTGACATGAACGTGCTTGCAGCTGAATATCCTGTCGAACTGAGCATTCAGGCCGTTAAGATGCGTTATCTGGATAAGTGCGGCGCGCCGCTCGGAGATCACCCTCCGTGCCTCCTGCCGCTTCCTTGCAGCCTCTGCAAGCTGTTCCTCCAGCCTGTCGCAGAACTCCGTAAAATCCGTGCCCGTTTCGAGCTTGCATTTATCATACGGTGTTTCCTCGAGCTTTATCTCCAGCTCTGTAGCAATAGATGCCAGCCCCTTGAACGGGACATCATAGGGATTTCTGTCATTCATCAGCCGAAGTGTTCTTTCGCCGCCGCCCGTATTTGCCGAGACAGCAGACTCTATCTGAAAGCAGCCGCTCTCGCAGCATTTTTCCAGCACATCGTCGAGCCTGTCTCTTGCGGCGGTCACAAAGACGAACTCCATCTTCTCTATCGCCATTTACTTTCTCCCTTCCCGATCCTGCCTTCGCAGTCTCGAACATTTGTTTCACGTGAAACATTATATATAAACATTGGCAAATATGTATGCAGTACGCGGTGTTGCCTTAAAAGATCAGCAGCCCGTATATCACAGCGGGGTCAACGTCATAGCGCACGCCCTCGATCACACGCACCACATTGCGCAGCTCATTCTCGCAGATATACATAAACGAGTAGAGAGCGATCGGTGCAGAGGTAGTTCTTGCAAGGGTATGCTTCATCGTTGCGAGGGTGCGCTTTCTGAGGGGCGGCTCCACATCCTCGTCATCAGCCGACATATATTTGCCGTAGACCGACGAGCCGATCACCGTGCGCATACGCTCGGGGTCGGGGCTTGCGTATATCCTTTCCATACTCTTGCGCCCCATCTGCGTGAACGGCAGTGACGAGCGCCTGATCTCCTCGGGCGTATAATCGAAGAACGCTTTGAGGCGGTATGAATTGATAAGATTTATAACATCGATCTCGGAGCGTATGAGCCGAAGCAGCTCCTTCTCCTCGCTGCCGAAGCAGCTTGCCTTCACGTCCTCGGTAAGGCCGTTGTAAAGCCCTGTCCGCAGCTTGATCTCGGCATCGGTGAAATCCACGCTGCCGTCCTCATTATAAACGAACTGACCGAACAGCTTATAATACTTGGTGCCCCTGAGCATTGCTCTTGCCTCGCCGATAGAATGGCAGGCGGCAAGCGCCAGGAAATCGATCCTTGAATTTTCGAGCACATATCTCGGCAATGCCTGCACGAACTTATCCTGAAGGCCGCAGCTGATGGCATTCACAAGGTTTATCATCTGGCTGCATTCTGCCTTTTTAAGAAGGAATGTATAGAACGGGCTGTCTGTCATGCCCTTGTAGCCGCAGAGGCGTTTATAGACCTCATAGTTCTCGTTCAGGAGCAGCTGTTCGAGCAGCCCGCGGTGTACCGTATTGGGGTCGATATCCCGCAGCCCGCTTCCGTATCGGGCAGTGTGCGCCAGATAATCCGCGACCTCTGCCACATTTCTTTTGGCGACCATCTCGCGGAAATCGTCCATTGTAAGCATCGTGCCGCATACAGCGCGTATCTTGGCAACGACAGCATTTGTGGAATACGATTCAAGCAACAGTTATCACCCCCGTGATGTTTTCATTTCGGCTGCGGCAGTCATTTCCCGTCAAGTGAGATGCACCTTGCGAAGATCTCCTCCGCCCACCTGTCACTGCTGCGCCCGAAGATCTCTTCAAGTGCGGCAATGCTTTTGTTCTCCTGCTCCTTCAGCGCGGCAAGCTCGGTATCGAGCCTGCTGTCGTATTCCTTTTTAAGGGCAGCCGCGTATTCCCCGCTGTTCTCGTCGGCAAGCCTTGAGAGCCGCTCCTGTTCGCGGCGGGTATTCTCGAGCATTGCAGAGCGTTTGCGCTCCGCCTCGGCAAGCTTTTCCTCAGCGAGCCTGTCTGTCTCCAGTATCTCGGCGATGATATCCATAAGCACCTCCCGAAAAACGCATTCGGCGCGTAAAAACGCGGCGCAGATGCGGTATATAGTTCTCTGACCATAAAGTAAATTGTACACCCTTTTTAAGTCAATTTCAATAACAAATTTGAAAATATTATTAATAACACAGCAATTTGTTACTTCTGACCAATAGTCAGATATTTGACTGATGATTTTTGTTGTATTTGTGCAAGAATACGAAAAAGCGAAACTGCAATTGTGCGAAATGCACATTGTGATCCGACGATCGGCGGACAAAATTTGGTGGTGAAATAAGGGTCGGACTATTGACAAAAGGGGCGATATATGGTATATTTGTATTTGTCGCAAGCACACTTGTACTTCGGAGGTGGACTGAATGGCAGACGCAAGCAGGCTCGTGCTCGTGAGCGAGCAGGTGCTGCCCGAGATAATTTCCAAGGTGCTCGAAGCCAAACGGCTGCGGGCAAGCGGCGAAGCGGCTAATTCTGCCGAGGCGTGCCGTGCCGTGGGGATATCGAGAAGCGCCTACTACAAATACAAGGATCAGGTCTGGGGCTACGAGGATCATTTCTCGGACAGGATAGCTTCTGTCTATCTGGTGCTGAAGGACGAAAAGGGAGTGCTCTCCTCGATCATCAGCAGGCTTTACGAGCTGGGTGCGAATATACTGACGATCAATCAGAATATCCCGATAGACTCGGTGGCGACGGTGACGATCTCTCTGAGATGCGAGCAGGGCGCGACAACGGGCATGATAAGCTCGGAGCTGAGAAAGCTCAGCGGTGTTGTCGAGGTCAAGCTGATAGCGGGAGAATGAACCTGCGGAGCGGATCTTTTTACATTTACAATTTACAATAACAAATTTCAGGAAGGAATTAACAGTATGCGGAACATAGCTGTGATCGGCTACGGAGTAGTCGGCTCGGGAACGGTAGAGCTGTTTGAAAAGAACAGAGAGGAGATCATACGGAAGATAGGCAGGGACTGCGATATCAAGTATATCTGCGACCTTCGTGATTTCCCCGGGGACAAGTATGAGGACAGGCTCGTCAAGGATTTCAATGTGATACTCAACGATGACGAGATAGAGGTCGTTGCCGAGGTCGTCGGCGGAGCTACGTTCGCTTACGAATATACGAAGGCGCTGCTCTCGAAGGGCAAGAGCGTTGTTACCTCAAACAAGGAGCTGGTGGCGACCCACGGTGCGGAGCTGTTTGAGATCGCAAAGGCACACGACTGCAACTATCTGTTCGAGGCAAGCGTAGGCGGCGGCATTCCGATAATCAGGCCGCTGAACAAGTGCCTTGCGGGAAACTCGATCGAGCAGATATCGGGGATACTCAACGGCACGACCAATTTTATACTCACGAAGATGATACGCGAGCAGATGGATTTTGACTCGGCGCTGAAAATGGCGCAGGAGCTGGGCTATGCCGAGGCTGACCCGACTGCCGACATAGAGGGTCACGATGCGTGCAGGAAGATCTGCATTCTCGGCTCGCTGGCATACGGCAAGCACATCTATCCGCAGTATGTACACTGCTCGGGCATCTCACGGATAACGCTCGACGATGTTGAATACGCCGAGAACGCAGGCTACAGCATCAAGCTGATCGGCACTGTCAAGCCTGCGGGCAAGGGCAGGGTCAGCGCGATAGTATGCCCGAGGCTGGTGAGCAAGAGCAGTCTGCTCTCTTCGGTGGACGATGTTTACAATGCTATCACGGTAACGGGTGACGGCGTGGGCGACGTGCTGTTCTACGGCAGGGGCGCGGGCAAGCTCCCGACCGCCTCGGCAGTGGTGGGAGACATAATCGACTGCCTGAAGCACAGGGACAGGCGCATAATGATCGACTGGGAGGATTGCAGGGACGAGGGCTATGTTGTGCCCTACAAGCAGATCGAGAACTCGATGTATGTGCGCATAAAGGCGGAGAACGCAGAGGAGCTGAAGCCGCTGATCTCGGAGCTGTTCGGCAAGGTAGTGTATATCGAGCGCAGTGCAAGACCCGACAACGAGCTGGCATTCATAACCGCCGTGATGGTCGAGGGCGAGATAGACGCGGCGCTGGAGAAGCTTTCAGAGAAGGCAGAGGTCGCATCGAAGATAAGGCTGTTTTAATCAAGAGTTCGGAGTGCGGAGTACGGAGCCGACCGAGGCTTCGGGCTTCGCACTTGCAGTTTTGAGAGGTATAATGCTATGATACATTTGAAGATACCCGCTACCTCGGCAAATCTGGGGGCGGGGTTTGATGCGCTGGGGCTGGCGCTCGATCTGTACAACGAGGTCGAAATGGAGGAGGCGGACGTTACCGATATCTCGTCGGAGGACGGGATAAGCGTGCCGACCGACGAGAGGAATCTGATCTACATATCGGTGAACGATCTTTACAAGGTATGCGGGAAGAAGCTGCGGGGGCTGAGACTGCGGCAGAAAAACAATATCCCGATGACGCGGGGGCTGGGCTCCTCTTCGGCGTGCATCGTGGCGGGGCTTGTGGGCGCGAACAAAATGCTCGGCGAGCCGCTGACTGCCGATGATCTGGTCGATCTTGCGGCGCAGATAGAGGGGCACCCCGACAACACCGCACCCGCACTGCTCGGAGGTATCGTGACGGCGGTATTTGACGGGCGGAAGGTACACTGGGTAAAGCAGGAGGTATACACGAAGCTGAAATTCGCGGCGATCATACCCGACTTTGAGCTGCCTACCGAAAAGGCGCGTGCCTGCCTGCCGCAGACGGTGAGCCACAAGGACGCGGTTTACAATCTCTCGCGGGCGGCGCTGTTTTCTGCCTCGCTGCTGACGGGGAAATTCGAGAACCTGCGCACGGGAGTACACGACAGGCTGCACCAGCCGTACCGAATGGAGCTGATACCGAATTGCCGCGAGGTGTTTGACATAGCCTACACCCACGGTGCATACGCGGCATACATCTCGGGTGCGGGGCCGACAGTGATGGCGATAGCCGACGACTCGAACGAATACTTTGCGGGCAAGGTGAAGTTCTCGCTCGACAATGCGGGGCTTTCGGGCTGGACGGTGCAGGAGTTCCACATCGACAACACGGGCGCAAAGAT
>CAMOFU010000010.1 GCA_946613705.1 uncultured Clostridia bacterium | reverse complement strand
ATTCGTAAAGCGGATACTTCTTGCAGATGCCTGTAACAAGCTCTCTTGCCTTGTCTGCATTAGCCTCGAAGTCGGAAGCTGTAAGATAGATAGCCTCCGCGATAACGTCCATATCCTCCTCAACAAGCCCTCTTGTGGTAACAGCGGGAGTACCGATGCGGACACCGCTGGTAACGAACGGCTTCTCGGGGTCGTTCGGGATAGCATTCTTGTTGACGGTGATATATACCTCGTCAAGATCGTTCTGAAGCTTCTTGCCTGTGATCTTGAAAGGACGAAGATCGGCGAGCATCAGGTGATTGTCGGTACCGCCCGAAACAAGATCGAAGCCCTTATCCAGCAGACCCTTTGCAAGTCTCTGAGCATTCTTTACGATCTGCTCGCCGTAAGCCTTGAATTCGGGTTTCAGAGCCTCGCCGAAGCAGACAGCCTTACCTGCGATAACGTGCATAAGGGGGCCGCCCTGTGTTCCCGGGAAGATAGCGCTGTTGAACTTCTTGGCAAGCGCCTCGTCATTCGTCAGGATAAGACCGCCTCTGGGACCTCTCAGCGTCTTGTGAGTGGTAGTGGTAACAACATCTGCATAAGGCATCGGGGACTCATGCTGACCCGAAGCCACCAGACCCGCGATGTGCGCCATATCTACCATGAAATAAGCACCCACCGACTTGGCGATCTCCGAGATGCGCTTGAAATCAATAGCTCTCGGGTAAGCGGAAGCGCCTGCAACGATCAGCTTGGGCTTTACCTCCTTAGCCTGCTTTTCCATAGCATCGTAATCAATATATCCGTTATCGTCAACACCGTAGGGAACGAAGTTGAAATACTTGCCCGAAATATTCACGGGCGAACCGTGTGTCAGGTGTCCGCCGTTGTCAAGGCTCATACCCATAACGGTATCACCGAGCTGCAGCAGTGCAAAATAAACGGCAGTATTAGCCTGTGCGCCCGAATGCGGCTGAACATTTGCAAACTTAGCATCGAACAGCTTGCAGGCACGGTCTATGGCGATCTGCTCTACGATATCCACGCACTCACAGCCGCCGTAATATCTCTTTCCGGGATATCCCTCGGCATACTTGTTGGTAAGCACCGAGCCCATAGCAGCCATAACTGCGGGCGAAACGATGTTTTCGCTTGCGATGAGCTCAAGGTTTCTTCTCTGCCTTGCAAGCTCAAGGTTCATAGCCTCTCCGACTTCCTTGTCAAATTCCTCGACAAAACCGATCGTGTCCAACATTTTCATAACAAAACTCCCAACTTTTTAATATTGCCGCAGCTTCACATACGGCGCTCCTGTCCAAAGGACTGCATACAAATTTATTATAACATCACTGCCGAAAAATAGCAATAGCATTTCGCAAATTTTTACAAAAAATCCGCCGAACCATGATCCGACGGAAAAATCAAATGAATTTCATAGTTAATAGTTAATAGTTATATAGTTACAGTCCGAGCGAGAAAGTGATCGGCACACCGAAAAGCACGCCCGCATTCGGTTTTGAAAGATCACCCGTTATCTGCAATACTGCATTTTTTGCAGTCTCGACCTGCTCGTCCTCCACTGCGAAAAATATCGTTTTGCCCTTCTTTGAAGGATCCACACCCTTCAGCATTTCTCTGAGCAGACCGATCGTAGGCAGATTGTCCATAGAAGATATGGACTTAGCCATACCAACGCTGTCTATAGCGGTGCCTCCGTGAATGCCCGCCTTTGCAAGAGCTTTCATAATATCATCTACAAGCTCCGTTCTTTTAATGATCAAAAACATCAACTGCATGATCACATCTCCTTTCATTTGCTGTAATTCCATTTTAGTTACAAGGCTCTGAATGCCGCAGCTACCCAGTCCTCCTTTTCACGCACCTCTATAAGCTCGAACCCCTGAGTGCTTATCACGTCAAGCACTTCATCTTTACGGCTGTCGATTATCCCCGAGACAACGAGCGTACCGTTATCTGCGAGGAAAGGTCTGAACCTTTCGCTCATAGCTATCAGCACATCGGCAACGATGTTGGCGCAGACCACACTGTATCCGCTCCCGAGCTGTCTGACAAGGTTTTCATCTTCAATGATGTTCCCGCAGTAAGCACAGTAACGTTCCTTGGCGATATTGTTCTTCTGCGCGTTCTCTCTTGCGATCTTCACAGAGTTTTCGTCGATATCCACAGCCTTTACGCTCTCCGCACCGAGCAGCACCGCAGCGATCGAAAGAATACCGCTGCCGCATCCGAGGTCAAGCAGTGTATCGCCTTCGCCGATATACTTTTCAATAAGCTCCAGGCACAGCTGCGTGGTATTATGCTGTCCTGTTCCAAAGCTTGACGCAGGGTCGATCTCCAGTATCTTTCTTGACTCATTATCGTCTGCCCTTTCCCACGAAGGCTTGATAAGAAGCTTTTCACCTACGGTAAGCGGCTTGAAATACTGCTTCCAGTTATTAGCCCAATCCTCTTCCCTGACGTTTTTGAGCTCATATTCAAGTCTGCCGAAGCTGTCGCTCTCGTCTCTTGACTTCAACGCTCTCAGCTCGGCCTTTATCGCTTCAAGGTTTTCCAGTCCCTGACCGTTTTCGGGAAGATATACCGTGACCGTAGTTTCGCAGTTTTTAAGCCCCATAAGGTCATCATCTATATAATCCCAGTTGATCGTTTTATCGTTAAGGAACTCTTCAAAGTCCTGCGCGTCCTTTATCACAAAACCGTTGATCCCCATGCCCAGCAGTGAACCCGTCAGCGGCTCGATACCTTCGGTAGTTGTGAATATGTCCAATTCTATCCAGTTCATAATTTATCCTTTCAGAATTATAAAGATATTATAACACATTCTTAATTAATTGTCAACATAAGTGCCAAAAATTTCTTATATTTTTCTCAAAGCAGGTCTGACATCCTTACCAAAGAACATACACGGAACGAAGCAGCCGCTAATTCTTGAAATAAGGCGCTCATTGTAGGTGCTGTTCAGCTCGGACATTGAGAGGTTGGTGGAAATGATCGTCGGTCTGCCTGAATTAAGTCTTGCATTGATGAGCTCATAGAGAGCGGACTCTGTAAACTGTGTCCTGAACTCCGAGCCGAGGTCATCGAGTATTAACAGATCA
Organism: uncultured Clostridia bacterium; assembly: GCA_946613705.1. Taxonomy (GTDB): domain Bacteria; phylum Bacillota; class Clostridia; order Oscillospirales; family Ruminococcaceae; genus FB2012. The sequence goes on along the minus strand of CAMOFU010000010.1, from coordinate 20,488 downwards.
CTGGCGGCAAGGGTGTCAAGTGTTCTGCCTTCCGCCCTGCCGAAATGCTCGTCCTCAATACGCCGCAGGAAGGTTGAAAGCTGCCCTATCGCAACGCTCATTCCTTTTTTTGACACCTCTTTGGCTATGCAGGAGGAGAGAAAGGTCTTGCCGAGCCCTGTCTTGCCGATAAAAAGCAGCGAGCTGCTGTCAAGTGAAAAGCCTTCCGCATACCTTCTGCAATAGCCGAACAGCTTCATCATCTTATCTCTCGGCGAGATACCGTTCTCCTCCTGAGCGGGATAGAGCATCGGTACAAAGTCCGAAAAGTCATTCAGCTTTACACCGCAGTTCTCGGCGATCTCATCGGCAGCATACTGTTTCAGCAGCGCATCAAAGCAGGCACACCGCCTGCCGTCCTTATAGCCGCTGTCCTCACAGATCGGGCAGGAATACTTCACATTCAGATACTCCTCGTCGCCCGTGAGACTTTTCAGTGCAGAACGCTTTTTCTCGGCAAGCGAAGACGAGCGCTCCTTCAGCCTCTCAATGCTCGTATCCATATCGGGGCCGCCCTTTACCCTTATTCTGAAATACTCGCTTCCTGTTTTTTCGAGCTCGATGCAGGTCTCCGCAAGCTCGGGATACTCCAGATAAATGCGCTGCTTTCGCTCCTTCTGCTCGGCTTCGGCAGTGTTTTTTCTGCGCAGCAGCTCAGCCTCGGCTTTTCTGAAAACCTCTTCACTGTAATTGTAATTTGCATAATTAGCCATTTCCATCGCCTCCGCTCTCGGGATCAAAGCTCATAGCAAATTTTTCCCACTCGTCGAGATCATAAGAAGTCTCGGCGTTTTTCACGTTTTTCCTGTTTTTGGCGGCAGTATTTTTCTCGGAGCTTTTCTTTGCCTCTTCGGGATCATATAAACCTTTCTCCAGCCAGCTGCCGATTATCTTAGCGATATAGTTGAAGTTCGGCTCGCTGATAGAGTCCATGCATATGTCGTAGGCTGCCTCCATCATCTCTATGCTGATGCCTTTATCCTGCCATTCCTTTATAACAGCAGCCTGTCTTGTTGAAGGCTTGCCCTTCAAGCCGAGAGCCTTTACAGCTTTGTGCTCATATGACCTTATCCTCGACAGACGGATTATTTCAGCTTCAACATCGGGGTAAGAGATTATCTCTCTGTCAAAGAAATCCCTTGCCACCTTTTCTATGTAAGCGATCCTTGTTTTGCCGAGCTTGCTGCAATATTCGATCAGCAGCATTATAGACTGAGCATCAAACCCGTAATACTCATTGAGATTGATGAGCCCGAGTATCTCATTATCCTTGACAAATGTACCCTTGATCTTTTCATATTCGGCTGTCAGATATTTGAGCTCCTCATTCTTTTCAAGGATATCGGCAAGCTCCTTTGGAGAATATCTCACCACGGGCTTTACCGCGGGCGCAGACGGTGTAATGTTTTTTGGCTTTACATCGGCAGATGCAGCAACAGCAGTGTGTGAGTTCTCGCGTGAAGGTATACCGTCCACTCTGATAACGCCGATATCTGCCCAGTAATGCACCGCATCGTCTACCCGTGAAGCTTTCAATCCCGACAGCTTGGCTATCTGCTCACTGTCAACAGTGCTCCCGCCCGAAAAGATGCAAAGCAGCACCTTGACAAAATCACCGTCGGCAAGCCGCAGATGCTCGTCCACAATATTGCAGGGAACATTAAAAAACCGTCCCCAATGGTCAAAATCTATTTTATAGGTCACAGCTACAACCTCCGCAAACAGAGAAATACATTCTTAATTATAACACAATGTGCTGTTCATTTCAAGGTGCATTATACACAAAAAACGGCGGCACATTTTTCACTGCTCAAAGTGAAAAGCGCCGCCGCATTCGTACTGTACTATTATAATAAAGACTTCTCTCAGCAGCCGAGATCAAAGCACCTTTTTCAGATACTGCCCCGTAAACGAATCCGCGCACTCGGCTATCTGCTCGGGAGTACCGACCGCGACAATGCTGCCGCCCTTATTTCCTCCCTCGGGTCCGAGGTCGATGATATGGTCGGCAGTCTTGATAACATCAAGATTATGCTCGATCACAAGCACAGTGTTGCCGTTATCGCAGAGCTTTTGAAGAACATCGATCAGCTTATGGACATCGGCAGTATGCAGACCCGTTGTCGGTTCGTCAAGAATATAGATCGTCTTCCCCGTCGAGCGCTTTGAAAGCTCGGTCGCAAGCTTGACCCTCTGTGCCTCGCCGCCCGAAAGAGTGGTGGCGGGCTGCCCTATCTTGATATACCCGAGCCCGACCTCAAACAGCGTTTCAAGCTTGCGCCTGATCTTCTCGTGGTTCGTGAAGAACGCAACGCCCTCCTCGACCGTCATCTCAAGCACATCGTAGATGCTCTTGCCCTTATATTTGACCTCAAGAGTCTCGCGGTTATAGCGCTTTCCCTTGCAGACCTCGCAGGGCACATAAACATCGGGCAGAAAGTGCATCTCTATTTTCAGGATACCGTCGCCCTCACAGGCCTCACAGCGCCCGCCTTTAACGTTGAACGAGAACCGTCCCGCATTGTAGCCCTTCATTTTCGCATCGTTTGTCTGCGAAAACAGCTCACGGATATCATTGAACAGCCCTGTATAGGTCGCGGGGTTGGAGCGCGGTGTCCTGCCTATCGGTGACTGATCTATAGCGATCACCTTGTCAAGGTTTTCGATGCCCTTGATCTCCTTGAAATCCCCCGGGCGTATCTTGGCGCGGTTGAGCTTACCCGCGAGCTCCTTATAAACGATCTCGTTTACAAGCGAGGACTTGCCGCTGCCCGACACACCCGTGACGCACACAAATTCTCCCAGCGGGATATCTACGGTAAGGTTTTTGAGATTATTCTGTTTAGCGCCTATGACTGTGAGCTTTTTGCCGTTACCCTTTCGGCGCACCTCGGGCACGGGGATCTTTCTGCGTCCGCTCAGGTACTGCCCCGTTATCGAATCCTTGCAAGCCTTGATATCGTCGATAGTTCCCGCGCATACGATCTCTCCGCCGTGAATGCCCGCTCCGGGTCCCACATCGACGATAAAATCTGCATTGTACATCGTATCCTCGTCATGCTCGACAACAATGAGCGTATTGCCCAGATCGCGCAGCCTTTTCAGTGTAGCTATCAGCTTATCGTTATCACGCTGGTGCAGACCGATAGACGGCTCGTCGAGAATATACAGCACACCCATCAGATACGAACCTATCTGCGTTGCAAGCCTTATGCGCTGGCTCTCGCCGCCCGAAAGGGTGCCGCTCGATCTCCAGAGAGTAAGATACTCCAGACCTACGCTCGAAAGGAACCCGAGGCGCTCTCTGATCTCTTTGATTATCCGCTCGCCGATCAGCTTATCACGCTCGGAAAGCTCCAGCTTATCAAAGAATTCAAGAGCCTCATTGATCGAAAGCTTGCAGAGGTCGGAAATATTCTTGCCGCCGACGGTAACAGACAGACTGATCTTATTCAGCCTGTCGCCGTGGCAGTGAGGGCAGGGCTCGTCTGTCATGACCTGCTCTATCTCCGCCTTGGCCCAGTCGCTTGCAGTCTCGGCATAGCGTCTTTCAAGGTTGGGGATAATGCCCTCAAATGCGGTATCATACTCGCGCTTGAAATACTCATTGCTGCGGGACAGCTTCAGCTTCTGTCCCTGTGTTCCGTAGAGGAAAATATCGATCGCATCCTGCTCGAGCTCACGCACAGGCACATCGAGCGAGATGCCGTAGGTATCGGATATCGCCTTGTAATATGCCATAGCAAATGAGCTTTCGTCGAGGCTGTTCCAGCCGCTTGCCTTTATTGCGCCCTGCTTTATCGAAAGATCGGTATTCGGGATTATCAAAGCGGGGTCTATCTTCTTGTATACACCAAGACCCGTACACTTCTCACACGCGCCGAACGGATTGTTGAACGAGAACATTCTCGGCACAAGCTCCTCGATAGACACTCCGTGCTCGGGGCAGGCATAGCTCTGCGAGAACAGCAGCGGCTCTCCGCCGATAACATCTACGCCGACTATCCCTCCTGTGAGCTGAGACACTGTCTCGATACTGTCGGTAAGCCTTGATTTGATCTCGGGCTTGATGACAAGTCTGTCAACGATGATCTCTATATTATGCTTCTGGTTCTTGTTTATCTTTATCTCTTCCGAAAGGTCATAGGTTATGCCGTCTATCCTTGCGCGGACATATCCCGACTTTCTTGCCTGCTCCAGCTCCTTGCGGTATTCACCCTTCCGCCCGCGGACGATCGGAGCAAGCAGCTGTATCTTAGTACCCTGCTCGAGCATCATCACCTGATCTACGATCTGATCCACCGACTGGCGCTTGATCTCTCTTCCGCAGACAGGGCAGTGCGCCACACCGATACGAGCGTAAAGCAGTCGCAGATAGTCGTAGATCTCTGTGACCGTTCCCACAGTTGAGCGCGGGTTCTTGGAGGTGGTCTTCTGGTCTATTGAGATAGCGGGAGAAAGCCCCGTTATCGAATCGACATCGGGCTTCTCCATCTGACCGAGGAACTGCCTTGCATACGACGACAGAGACTCCATATACCTTCTCTGCCCGTCCGCAAAGATCGTATCGAAAGCCAGCGACGACTTACCCGAACCCGAAAGCCCCGTCATCACGATCAGCTTGTCGCGGGGCAGGGTCAGGTCAACGTTTTTCAGATTGTGCTCTCTGGCACCCTTTATAACTATTTTATCTATTGCCATACCATACTCTCCTAATGCTCTGTTTTACTTATCTCCTCTTAGCTCTGCGATCTTATCGCGGAGGAATGCGGCGTGCTCGAACTCGAGCAGCTTGGCAGCCTCCTTCATCTGCTTGGTGAGCTTATCTATCAGCTGCTCTGTCTCACGCTTCGAGAGCTTGGACTTCTGCCTTGCCGAATACTCTACCTCCTCCTTGGTAGATATCTCTATCACATCGCGTATATCCTTGATTATCGTCTTGGGTACGATGCCGTGCGCCTCGTTGAAAGCCTGTTGTATACTGCGGCGGCGCTCTGTCTCGGTGATAGCAGCTTCCATAGATCTTGTAACGGTGTCGGCATACATTATAACCATGCCCTCCGCGTTTCGTGCAGCCCTGCCGATCGTCTGGACGAGCGAGCTCTCGGAACGCAGAAAGCCCTCCTTGTCGGCATCGAGTATCGCCACGAGCGATACCTCGGGCAGATCAAGTCCCTCACGCAGCAGGTTGATACCCACAAGCACATCGAACTCACCGAGCCGCAGATCACGGATTATCTCCATTCTCTCGATAGTATCTATATCGTGGTGCATATATCTCACCTTGATACCGAAGTCCTTGATATATGTCGTAAGATCCTCAGCCATCTTCTTGGTGAGCGTTGTTACGAGCACGCGCTCATTCTTCTCTATCCTTATATTGATCTCTGAGATCAGATCCTCTATCTGTCCCTCGGTAGGCCTTACCTCTATTAACGGGTCGAGCAGACCTGTCGGCCTTATCACCTGCTCGACTATCTGCTGAGACTTTTCCTTCTCTATGGGTCCCGGGGTAGCGGAAACGAAAATTGCCTGACCGACATGGCTGTAAAACTCATCAAAGGTCAGCGGGCGGTTATCAAGCGCCGACGGCAGTCTGAACCCGTACTCGACAAGAGTTTCCTTTCTTGCGCGGTCACCTGCATACATTCCCCTGACCTGCGGCAGCGATACATGGGATTCATCGACCATCAGCAGGAAATCGTCGGGCATAAAATCGAGCAGCGTGAACGGCACCGCCCCTGGGGAACGCCTTGCCAGCACACGCGAATAGTTCTCTATGCCCGAGCAGAAGCCGACCTCCTCGAGCATCTCTATATCGTAATTCGTCCGTTGGGCGATACGCTGTGCTTCGATCAGCATATCCCTGTCCTTGAAGTACTTGATGCGCTCGTCAAGCTCCTGCCTTATCTCCTCGATAGCATCCTGCATCTTTTCGCGGCCGACTATATAATGGCTCGCAGGGAAGATCGCAGCATGGGAAAGGTGCCGCAGCAGCTCACCGCTCACGGCATTGACCTCGCTGATACGGTCGATCTCGTCGCCGAAGAACTCAACTCGGATAACGGTATCGGTAGAGCTTGCGGGATAGATCTCGACGACATCTCCGCGCACACGGAACTTGTTTCTGACAAAGTTTACATCGTTGCGCTCGTAATGTATACCGACAAGCTCTGCCACCAGCTTCTCGCGGGACTTCTCCATACCCTGACGGACGGATACCACCATAGACTTATATTCCGCAGGGTCACCGAGAGAATAGATGCAGGACACAGATGCCACGATGATAACGTCCCGCCGCTCGGTGATCGCAGTGGTCGCCGAATGACGGAGCTTATCTATCTCATCATTGACCGAGGAATCCTTTTCGATATAAACGTCCTTGCTCGGAACATATGCCTCGGGCTGATAATAGTCATAATAGGAAACAAAATACTCGACCGCATTTTCGGGAAAGAACTCCTTGAACTCAGAACAGAGCTGTGCAGCAAGTATCTTATTGTGTGCCAGCACAAGAGTCGGGCGGTTTACGCGCTCGATAACATTCGCCATAGTGAACGTCTTGCCGGAGCCTGTAACGCCCAGCAGCGTCTGTTCCTTCATACCGCTGTTGATGCCGTCTACGAGCTTTGCCACTGCTTCGGGCTGGTCTCCCGAAAGCTTATAATCGGAAACAAGCTTGAATCTGTCCATGATCGACCTCACAAAATACGAACAATAGTTTGATACCTATATATTATACTACAAATAATTTTAAATGTAAAGTGTTGTTACAAAATATACTTGAAAAACATTTGGAAATATTGTAAAATATTTTTGGCAGGCAAATTTACAGAAAGCAGAACAAGAAAATGAAAGAGCTTACAATAAACATCAACGACGCAGGGCAGCGAATGGATAAATTTATCACGAAGGCAGTGCCGAAGCTGCCGAAGAATCTGCTCTATAAATATATCAGGCTGAAAAGGATAAAGCTCAACGGCAAACGGTGCGAGATATCCTCGCGGCTCACGGAGGGCGACAAGGTGCAGCTGTATATAAACGATGAGTTCTTTGACGGCAGCGGCGGCGAGGATACGGGATTCATGTCGGCACCCGCTGTGATAGATGCAGTTTACGAGGACGAGAACATACTGCTCGTGAACAAGAAGAGCGGGCTTGTCGTACACGAGGACGACCGCGGCTCGGCGGACACGCTGATAAAGCGCATACTGCACTATCTGTACGATAAGGGAGAGTACGACCCTGCTGAGGAAAACAGCTTTGTCCCCGCGCTGTGCAACAGGATAGACCGCAACACCTCGGGCATAGTGATCTGCGCCAAGAATGCCGAGAGCCTGAGAGTCCTCAATCAGAAAGTCAAGGACAGGGAGCTTGAAAAGAAATACCTCTGTGTCACGGTCGGTATCCCGCAGGTCAAGCAGGCAACGCTGAAAGCATACCACATCAAAGACAGCACGGATAATACCGTAAAGGTATTCGACAGTCCGACAGAGGGCAGCAAGACTATGATAACCGCCTACCGTGTAATAGCCGAGGACAGACAAAAGCAGCTTGCTCTGCTTGAGGTCGATCTGATAACGGGCAGGACTCATCAGATAAGGGCGCATCTCGCGCACATAGGCTACCCGCTGCTCGGCGACGGTAAATACGGGATAAACAGAGTGAACCGAACATATAATATAAAGACACAGGCTCTCTGCGCCTATAAGCTGACCTTCAGGTTCACGACAGATGCGGGCTGCCTTACCGCACTCAACGGGCGGACCTTTGAGATAAGTAATGTTTGGTTCAGGTCACTTTTCGAGTAAACATAGGTATTGTGTACAATTTTCGGCCGAAAGGTTTGTCTGTTTTGTCGAAAACAGCATAACTGCCTTGATTAATTGGAAAAATTATGCTATAATATTAATGCTGTGTATTCAGTGATATACAGAAAAGATATATACTCTAAGGAGGCAGCAAGCAATGATAGGAGACCTACACTGTCATACGACACTGTCGGACGGCTCTCTCGGAATAGAGGAGGTCATCGCGCAGGCAAAGCGTATGCAGCTTGACGTTCTCGCCATAACAGATCATGACACTCTCTCGTCATCAAGCAGAGCGCAGATACTCGGCGAGCGCTACGGTATCAAAATAATCCCCGCGGTCGAGCTTTCTGCATGGGATAAACAGAGGAATATGAAGGTACACATTCTCTGCTACGCTCCGCAGAAGCCTGACAGACTGGAGGGACTGTGCCTTAAATCCTGCTCGATCAGGACAGAGTGCGCAAAGGATATGATAAAAAAGGTAATGGAAAGATATCCCATACCTCAGGACGCAGTCAGAATGTACACCAAGGGCTCAAAGAGCATTTACAAGCAGCATATCATGCGGGCGCTTGTCAATTACGGCTACGCGACCGAGCTGTACGGAGAGGTGAACGACAGACTGTTCAAGTACCCCGACGGCGAATGCCTTGTAACGAGGGAATATCCCGATGTGCATTTTGTGCTTGACCTGATACACTCATCTAAGGGGATAGCGGTAATGGCGCACCCTTATATGTTCAACAATATCGAGCTGCTGCATGAGCTTACAGAGGCAGGAAAGCTTGACGGTGTTGAGGTTTGTCACCATTCCGCGAGCAAGGAGCAGCAGAGGTCGCTGCGTGAATTTGCGCAGGAGCACGATCTGCTGTGTACGGGCGGCTCTGATTTCCACGGGCTCTACAACGAGGTAGCTACCTACATCGGCAAAGAGACCACCGATGCGGAAAACATCGAAAAGCTGTTCAAGCTGATCAACAAGAACATTCAGCTGAGCAAGACTCACAGACCGAAAACCGAGGCATAACAGAACCGACTGCCGACTTGAAAGAAAGTCGGCAGCCGGTTTATTATTTATTTTTAAAATCAAAATCCTCGGGGAAAAACTCACCGATCACCGAACAGGCATACTCGGCGGCATAGCGGCGTTCCTCGTCGGTGCGGGCTACCCAGATGAACAGATCAGCTCCCATTTCCCTTACCTTGGCAAGACGCTTGGGCGTGAGACATCTGATATCACAGGAAACAAAGTGCGGCTTTGAGAACGGCTCCCACATAAACGGCTGCACTCCGAGACGGGAAGATGCACGCTCGAACAGGGTGCCTTCATCAGCCTTGGTAATAAGAATACCTCGGTAAATATGCGGCGCGTGGATACGGAAATACATCATCGAGATCGGGTCAAAGCTCTGTACCGCATATTGCCCCTTGTAATCCTTCAAAACGTGATAGGCGCGTTTTTCGAGCGTCCAGACAGGCGAACCGCGTTTCAGCTCGACAAGCAGCGGGACCCGACCGTTCACGAATTTAAGCACCTCGGTGAACAGCGGGATACGTTCATTCGTCCCCGCAAGGCGGAAGCCTTGCAGCTGTTCATAGGTATAGTCATAGATATCGCCCGAAACTCCGCACATTCGCTTCATGGACTTATCGTGAAACACCATCAGCCGACCATCCTTTGACAGTCTTACGTCAAGCTCGATCGGCACTCCCCTCTCTATAGCAAGAGCATAAGCCGTCATTGAATTCTCGGGCACCCCGCCGCCGTGAAGCCCTCTGTGCGCAATATATTTTCCCAAATACAATCAGATCACCAGCTTTACAGATAGGTCACAGACGAGAGCCTTATAGCGCATCGGCTGTCGGCTCTCTGTCATTCTTTATACTATGATACCCCAAAGCAGCAGATTTGTCAACCGAATATGATGAATATTTGTTCACAAAATTGTTATATAAAATATCACAGAACATACACATAATATGTGTATAATAATCTTTGAATACTGTGGAACAAAGAGTTCCAGGAAAGGAAATAATGATGATAAAGAGAATTACAGCGATAATAGCAGCTCTCACGCTTTCTGTATCTATGCTTGCATCCTGCGGAAATACAGACAGTTCCTCGCAGACTGATGCAGAAGCCGTTTCCCAAAGCAGCGAAAGCACAGATGCTGCCGAGAGCGGAGACTCTGCCGCAGCTGACGGCGAGGGCAGCTCCGATGCAGCCGCAGGCTCCGATGCAGGCGATTCCGCTGCAGCCGATTCCAAGGCAGTTGAGATACCTGACCCGTCACTGACTATCGACGGCGAGAAGATCGACACCAAGGATATAGTTATGTGTACCGTTGAGGGCGAGGATATCGGATTCGATATGTTCAGATATTACTATTACTATCTGATGAACAACATGATGATGACACCCGAGACTGTTGCTTCCGACGAAGAAGCCTTCAAGAACCTCAAGGATGCTATCATAATGCAGTTAAAGCGCGATTACACCACTGTTCGTCTTGCTAAGGAGAACAATATCGTTCTTGACGACGCAGCAAAGAAAGAAGTAGAGGACCAACTGGCTTCGATGAAGGAGAATTACGGCGGCGAAGAAGGCTTTGCTAAGGCGCTCAAAGAATCTTATCTGACCGAGGCCGTTTACACCAGAATGCTCGAGATCGCCAAGCTTTACTCTCTCGTAGAGTCGCAGCTTTTGACGAATGAGGGCAAATATGCAACAAAGGAGGACGATTTCAGGAAGATCGTCAAGGATACCGATAAATATTCAAGGGTCATCCACATTCTGGTACCTTACCATTCTCAGGCAGAGATCACCGATGAGGAGACAAAGTCTTCTTACGAGAATATGTCGCTGGCAGAGAAGTCTTCAGCAAAGCAGGCTGCTTACAATGCTCTGTCCGACGAGGAAAAGGAGAAGGTGAAGGAAGCATCCAAGAAGGTCGCCGAGGAAGTGCTGCAAAAAGCAAAGGACGGCGATGATTTCAGCGAGCTCATCAAGGAGTACGGCTGGGATCCTGGAATGGAGACACACCCCGAAGGCTACTATATCAATAAGAATACCAACTTTGTTGAGGAATTCAAGACCAAAGCATTCGAGCTCAAGGAGAACGAGATAAGCGATCTTGTCGAGAACGAGAATTACGGCTGGTTCATCATAAAGAGACTGCCCGTCGATATGGATTATGTTGACGAGAAGATCAAGGATATGATACTTGAGTACGATACTCCCACGATCAACGAAATGTTCAACAAGCTGGTCGAAGAGATAGAATTCAAAGAGAGCGAATATATGGAAAAGCTGAAACCCGGCAGCATCACCTGATGCGAGGCGGCATTTCGGCAGAATAAGCACTGAGAACAACAAGCGGCTGAGCCACGATCGGTTCAGCCGCTTGATCTGTCTGTGCAGAGGTCACTGCTTCTTTTTCTTCTTCTTTTTATTTTTTGGATCTGCATTTCCGTTGTCATCGATCTTCAAATATTTGAGCTGTAAATAGATGAAATAGCCCACGCTGTAAACAGTAAAGATCATGATGATGATAAACAACGCCCAGCGGAACTCGGAGGAGCGGTAAAACGAGCTTGCTATCTTGACGGTCGATTTAGACTGTGACCGTGTTACAGTCGAGGTCGCGATCAGGTCTATGGACGCAAGCACCTCGCCCTCATATTCAAGCTCCATCTTGCCGAGAGCATCGCCCTTCTCTATCGGTGCGACCACATTGTGCATGACTGTTATATTCTGCTTCACCTTATCGGTAGGCACATCGGCAGGCCAGAGCAGGCTGCACCCGCCCGCAGGCTTCAGATTGACATAATCTGCTTCGTTTCCGAACTCGACCTTGACATCGGTTATCTCGCTGTTGGGATTGATAAAGTCCGTCTGATAAAGCGAGGTGAATGCCCAGTTATACAGCGCAGCATGGTCAAGCATACTGTAGCTGACATAATCGGCTCCGTAGATAGAATCGGGGTTCTGCTCACCCTTGTTTATGTCAGAGGGCGTTTTATCCATCGGTGCGTTGAGCGAGACGATTATATAGCTGCTTCCGTCATAGCTCGCAAGAGAAGCAAGACACCGCCCCGAGCCGCTCTGCACCGAGCTTTTCAGGCCGTCGGCCTTCGCATAGTAATACGGAGAATACGAGGTAACAAGATAGTTGTCATTATACAGCGTCGTACCCTCGGAGTGGAAATCGGTAGCTTCAAGCTGATAGTTTTCCATAATTGTTATCTTCTTGAAGATGGGGTATTTGTTGACTATATAGCGGCAGAGCTTTGCCATATCCTTGGCAGTCGAATAATTCTGCGTAACAAAGAAGCCGTGCGAGCTTGAAAAATTAGTATTCTCCATGCCGAGCTCCTTAGCCTTATCGTTCATCTTCACTGTGAAGTCAAAAAGCGACTCTGCCATATTCAGCGAGGTGATATTAGCCGCCTCACAAGAGGAACACAAGATCATGGACACGAGCAGATCGTAATAGCTGACCACCTCATTCGGACGGATATCGGCGGTGGGCGCACCCGTATCATACAGCTCGTCATAAGCATCATTGCCCGCAGACACATATGTCTCTTTAAGCTTTTTTTCGTTGCCGTCGAACTCATCAAGTATGATAGCACAGGTCATCAGCTGGGTAAGATACCCAGGGCATAGCTTTTCCTCGCTGTTGATATCAACAAGCGGCTCACCGCTGTCGGTCGCTATCATATAGATAGACGGAGAATAAAAATATATCGGAACGGGTACCTCATTCTCGTCCTTGCCGTTGGTGGGCGTGAACACCACAGCCTGTGCAGACAGCGGCAGTGCTGTCACAAAGGCGACCACAGCAGTGAGCAGGAGGCAGAGCCTTTTTGCAAATCTCATTTTCTGTTTAATACCTTATTACCTTTCAGTTTCTAACTCGGTAAACGATCAGATTTGATCTTTTGCCGACCCTCTCAACAACGCCGAGATAGGTAAGCAGATTGAGCATCGTCTGTGCAGGACGGAGCCGCGTATGTGCAGCCTTGGCAAGCTCCCGCGAGGTAAACTCCTTATCATTCAGCTCCTGCGGGACGAAGATACCGTAATCAGCGGGGCAGCGGAGATATATCTCCTCAACAAGCGCAGTCGGAACTCGGTCGCATCGCGTTGAGCCCTTCTTGCCGTCTGCCGACCAGCCGTTGAGATACCTTGTCTCTTCTATCTCAAGCATACACAGGCATATATCCAGCCTCGGATTATCGAGAGTATACTTGATCTTATACAGCTCGGCTGCCGCATCGTAGATGCTCCCTTTTTTCGGAGATCTTCTGCGTGAGGTGACCTCGCCCGTATCCATATCTATCCACGACAGATACTTCACTCTCGGGATAGGATAAACCACGGTAACATTACAATAATCAAGGAAGCATTCAAGCTTTTTGAGCAGCTTGTTGAACTGCCTTGTCTGTATCTCGGTAACGCCTCTTTCGGATACGATATCGGCAACAAAGCTGCCGATGCGTACCTCCTGGTTTTCCTTGTTCGGCTCAAAATAATCCTTCAGCACCGCGTGCAATGTTTTCTCACCGAGAGTGCCTATACCGCTGCGCCTGCGTTCCTTACCGATGACGGCATCGCAGGCGGCTTTAAAAGCTTCACTGTCCATATCAAGACCTCACAGGCGAAAGCTCCGCAGTCATGCCGCTTATCGCCATCACTCGGCAGTATCCATCATCTGAACAGCCTTCATCATAATAGCACATTCAAGGCGCTTTTTCTGTATCTCACAGGCGAGCTTATACGAATTATGGATATCGCCCGCATACAGATAATTGTTTGCATTGCAGCCGCCGCTGCAATAGAACTTTGCCCAGCACTTCACGCACTCGGGCTTTGTATAAACGTGAGCCTTGGCAAAATCCGCCTTGATATCGTAATTGAAGGAACCGTCACAGACATTGCCCATTTTGAACTGCTCAATGCCGACGAACTGATGACAGGGGTAGATATCCCCGTCGGGCGAAACTGCGATATACTCGTTGCCGCAGCCGCAGCCCTTCAGTCTCTTTATAGCGCAGGGACCCTGATCGAGATCAAGCATAAAGTGGAAGAAGTTGATGAACTTCCCTTCGCTTCTGATCTTTGCGATCTTCTCGGAAAGTATCTCATACTCGCGGAAGATCTTGGGAAGGTCGCCGTCCGTGATCGCATACGGCATCGAGGGGTCTGCCATAACAGGCTCGACCGAGATCTGATCGAAGCCCTGCTCGAACAGATGTATAACGTCCTCGGAGAAATCGAGGTTATACTTGGTATATGTCCCGCGGACATAATAATCCTTATCCCCGCGCATAGGCACGAATTTCTTGAAATTCTCGACTATCCTGTCATAGCTGCCGCTGCCGTCAACACGCTTGCGCATACGGTCATTGACCTCCTTGCGCCCGTCGATCGAAAGCACGACATTCGACATCTCGCGGTTGATAAAATCCATCTTATCCTCGGTAAGCAGCATACCGTTCGTAGTTATTGTAAAGCGTATCTGCTTGTCGTATTTCTTTTCCTCTTCACGGGCATATGCAACTATCTGCTTTACGACCTCAAAATTCATCAGCGGCTCACCGCCGAAGAAGTCAAGCTCCAGCAGCTTTCTGTTGGCGGACATTTTCAAAAGGAAATCTATCGCCCTCTTGCCTGTCTCAAGATCCATGAGCATTCTGCCGCCGCCGAAATCGCCTGTTGAAGCAAAGCAGTATTCGCATCTTAGATTGCAGTCGTGCGAAACATGAAGGCACATAGACTTTATCGGAGCCGCCACAGAGGTGAGAGCATACTTCTCGTAATCGTCCTCACTGAACATTATCCCGTCGGCATACAGCTCTCTTATCTCCTGAAAGCACTCCTCTATCTCATCAGCGGGATAGGTCTTTGAAAGCTTGTCTATCACATTCGCGGGGCACTTCTCATCGAAAGGCGGCTCTACATTATCGAGCAGATCATATGTAAGATCATCTATCAGATGCACTCCGCCGCTGTTTACGTCGAGAACGATATTAAGCCCTGCAAGCTTGAATTTGTGTATCATTTTACTTCACCTTTTAAATCTAAACATAAAAATTAAAGGGACATTGCAATGTCCCTTTATTATACCTACATAAGAAAAGACGGTTCAGGCCTCTCTCTCGCACTTCTGGTTTGCAACTGTGCAAGAGGTCTTGCAGGCAGACTGGCAGGAAGCCTGGCACTTGCCGCAGCCGCCCTTAGCAGCAGAAGCCTTGAGGTTAGCCTTGTTGATAGTCTTGATATGCTTCATATTAAATTCCTCCTAAAGCTCATTTTTTATATTATAACACATATTGCCCCGCTAATTATTAATTTTGTGTGACATGGCTATAAATATTTATAGATGCACTGTAACGAACCGCTTCACTCAATATCTCGTATTTTTGCTGTTGACCCCGACTATACCACCGACTGCTCCGCAGAACATCACAAGAAAGAGCTTTGCGCCGCCCGACAGACCCTCGGTCGAGCTTGCAAAGATAACGCTGAAAATAAACAGCAGAATAAAAACTATCCCGCCGCACAGCACACCCAGCAGCAGACCGTTGCGGCGGTTCCTTCTGGCACCGACATATCCGCCCGCATATGCACCTATGCAAAGCGCGGCAGCGGTCACCACCGATACCACAGCCTCGGGAACATCTATCTTCGTAAGCAGAAAAGCAAATCCCAGCACGATCAGAAGCACTATAAGTATCGCCCAGCCCGCAGCAAGCATCGCACTTGAAGCCATCGAGCGTCGGAACCTATCGAACCGTTTATGTTTAGTCATCAGGCACCCCTCCTGCTAAAGTATATTGCTGAAGAGGGGGAATTATGACAGAGGAAGAGCAAAGGCTCCGCCTGTTCAGCGAAGCCTCTTGCCATCGTCAATTATCGTCATGAACGGTCAGGTTTTTGGCTATTGCCCACTTCATCACCCTGATCTTGGAACGGTCGCCGCCCGTCTCGATAACGACCGTATCGTCCTTTACCGAGAACACGATGCCTACGATGCCGCCGTTTGTGACTACCTCATCACCGATCTCAAGCTCATTTCTCATCTGAGCATCTTTCTTATCCTGCTTCCTCTGGGGACGGATAATAAAGAAATAGAAGAAAACAATTATCAGAACGAGAGGGATAAACGTGATAAGCATATCGGCCGCTGACGTGGACTGCGAAGCAAGAATTGCAGTAAGATTCATTTTCACTTTCCTCCATAATTAAAAACTATTTGATATTATAACACATCTTGCCCGCAAAATCAAGTGTTTTAACAATTATTTTTCAAAAAGCCGATACGATCAATTCAGAAGCTCGTTGATCTTATCAACAATGCCCTGCAAATAATCCCTTGTCAGGCGCTCATCATCGGAGAAGCTGACTATAGCGCGGAGCGGCAGCTCGTTGGTCATGACCTCGTTCATGCGGCGCATTGCCTCGTCCTCGTCGTCAAATCCGCCCGTTGCGTTGGTAGCCCTGAAAACGTCCTCAAGGAGCTGTCTGCCCTCGGGGAACTGCCTTATGTCGCCGAGATTGCTGTTGAGGGTGAAATGCACGGGAAGGCGCTTTTCGGAGCTGACATACACCGTATCGGTCAGCCTTATATCGCGTGAGGAGGCACCTATCATGATATCAAAAGCGCCGTACTCAATATGCCAGTCTTTCACTGCGGGCTCATAGTAGGCAAATGCTCTGCTGTCGAGTATGAACACCACCTTGCGGCTCTCGCCTGCTTTGAGGAAGACCTTCTCAAAGCCCTTCAGCTCCTTGACAGGGCGGATCACCGAGCTCTCCCGATCGGAAACATAGAGCTGTACGATCTCCTTGCCGTCAACGCTGCCTGTGTTTGTTACTGTGACCTCTACCTTCAATGTCTTGTCCGCATCGAGCTCGGTATGTGACAGGCGCAGGTCGCTGTATTCAAAAGTAGTATAGCTGAGCCCGTAGCCAAAAGGATACAGCGGCTCGATCTCCTTTTTGTCATAGTATCTGTAGCCGACAAAGATGCCCTCCTGATATTTTACGGTATCGCCCTCGCCCGGGAAATTGATATAAGACGGGTTATCCGAGAGCTTCTTCGGGAACGTCTCGGCAAGCTTGCCCGAGGGATTGACCTTGCCGTAGAGCACGTCACACACTGCTCCGCCCGAGCCGTCACCGCAGAGATATGCCTCCACGATACCCTTGACCTTATCATTGAACGGCAGCTCTATCGGGGCACCGTTATGCAGTACGACAATGATATTTTCGTTCACCTTGCAAAGCTCGTCGATAAGCCTGAGCTGACATTCGGGCATACGCATATGAGTCCTGTCGTAGCCCTCGGACTCGAAGGAATCGGGCAGGCCTGCGAACACTACCACAGTATCTGCGGCCTTTGCTGTTTCAACAGCCTCTTTGAGCAGAGCTTCATCTGTCTTATCCTCGCTGGTGATATAGCCCTGAGCGTAGCTCACCTCGGCATATTCCTTTACGCATTCGAGTGCGCTGTCCACAGTCAGCGAATTGATATGCGAGCTGCCGCCGCCCTGGTATCTCGGCTCCTTTGCAAACAGACCTATGAAAGCGGTCTTGCGTCTGCTGTCAAGCGGCAGAACGGCATCATCGTTTTTCAGCAGAACGATGCACTCGCCCGCAAGCTTTCTTGCAAGCTGATGATCCTTCAGCTTATCCCATTCGGTCGATGGGTCGGCACCCTCGGCAGCCTTATCTATAAGCTCGAGCACACGTCTTACGCACTTGTCAAGCTCTTTTTCCGAGAGCTCTCCCTTGTTTACCGCCTCGACGATAAGCTTATCGTTTTTGCCGAGGCTTGACGGCATTTCAAGGTCAAGGCCTGCTTTTATGCCCTCGACCCTGTCATCTACCGCGCCCCAGTCGCTCATTACGAGCCCGCCGAAGCCCCACTCATCACGGAGCACATCGGTAAGCAGCCATTTGTTCTGTGCGGAATGCACCCCGTTGATCCTGTTGTAGGAGCACATTACCGTCCACGGCTTAGCTTCCTTGATGACAGTCTCAAAGGGAGCAAGATATATCTCGCGCAGTGTTCTCTCATCGACCTCGGCAGAGACAGAGAAGCGCCTTGTCTCCTGATTGTTGGCGGCAAAATGCTTGATGCAGGAGCCAACGCCCTTGCTCTGGACACCCTTTATATGCGAAGCTGCCATCTGACCTGCAAGGAACGGATCCTCCGAGAAATACTCAAAATTCCTGCCGCAGAGGGGCGAACGCTTGATGTTGCATCCGGGGCCGAGTATCACGGCGAGCTCTTCATGGCGGCATTCATCACCGATCGCCTTGCCGAGCGTTTCAAGCAGCTTGCGGTCAAAGGAGCAGGCAGTAGCGCAGGCAGCGGGAAAGCATACCGCTTGGATCGCCTGATTGGGGTTCTCAGCAAGATCGACGTTTTTCCTCAGTCCGTGAGGGCCGTCGGAGACCATGACAGCGGGGATATCCAGCCGCTCTACCGTCTTGGTGTGCCAGAAGTCGCTGCCCGAGCAGAGAGATGCTTTTTCTTCAAGTGTCAGCTCGGCAAGTATTTTGTCAATATTCATAAAAATAATTCCTCCCAAAACAAAAATGTGTGCAGTATCATTATAACACATAGTGCAGAAAAAATCAACAGTTATAAATATCAAAATATAAATACTTTGATGCTTGGCCTATTGAATACTCGAAAAAATTGTATTATAATTATAATAAGGTAGAGGTGATTTATATGAAAGAGATCGACAAGCTGCATACGGGTGAGCTTTATCTGCCCGATGACAGTGAGATACTGGAGCGACAGGTAAAATGCCTTGACAGACTGTACGATTACAACCACACGCGCCCGACCGAGAGCGAAAAGCGTGCGCTGCTGCTGAAGGAGATGTTTGCGGAGATAGGCGAGGGCTGCTATATTGAGCCGCCGCTCCACGCAAATTTCGGAGGGGCAAACTGTCATTTCGGCAGAAGGGTATATGCGAATTTCAATCTTACGCTCGTTGACGATACGCATATTTACGTCGGTGACTGCACGATGTTCGCCCCGAATGTTGTCGTAGCGACTGCGGGGCACCCGCTTGAACCGACACTGAGAAACGACGGCTTCCAGTACAATATGCCCGTGCATATCGGAAGCAACTGCTGGATAGGCGCCGGGGCATTGATAATGCCGGGGGTGACGATCGGTGATAATGTCGTGATCGGTGCGGGCAGCGTTGTGACCAAGGATATCCCCTCGGGAGTGCTGGCATTCGGGAACCCGTGCCGCGTTCAGCGCGAGATCGGAGAGCACGACAGGGAGTTCTATTTCAAGGACAGACGTATCCCGCGGGAGCTCAGGGAAAAATACGGGATATCATAAGCAGCAGCCTTGCGATGCCGAAAGTGAACAGTCAACAATCATTAGAAATTCTAATTAATGATTTTCCTTACAGATATTGATTATTGATTAAAAATGTGATATAATGGATATATAGAACATCGTACTAATAATCTCACAACTGAGATCACTCACTGTCACAAGCATATCGAGGTGAAAGAATGCTAAAGCAAATGAAATACTTCCTGTCAGTTGTCAGGCTTGGAAGCTTTACAGCAGCAGCTGAGGAACATTATATCTCACAGTCAGCCATGTCACAGCAGATAAAGGCGCTTGAGGCCGACCTCGGCGTTTCGCTGCTTGAACGCGGCAGGCGAAGCTTCTCGCTTACAAAGGCGGGAGAATTCTTCTACAAAAAAAGCCTGATACTGATAAACGACTGCGATACACTCGTGCGTGAGACAAAGCGCATCGCAGGGGATAACGACAAGGTGCTGCGGGTAGGAGTATTGAAAGGCTACTCGGGCAGCGAATTGAAGGAGGCGGTCGCGGCATTTACCGCACAGCTCCCCGATGTGACGATAGAGGTAACTCACGGCAACCACGATGCCCTGTATGACCTGCTGCGCAGCGGCGAGCTTGATATCGTTCTGAACGACCAGCGCAGGGCGTTCTCCGACGAATACCGCAACATCGTGCTGGATATCAGGGAATACTATGCAGAAGTGGCTGCAAGCAGTCCCCTTGCGGAGCTTAACGAGGCAGATATCGCCGACCTGAAAAACACAAGCCTGATACTTCTTTCCTCAGAGGATCAGCAGCAGACTGAGCGCAGCTTCTACATAAACGACCTGGGCTTTAAAAGCGAGATCATATTCTGCGAGCACCTTGACGATGCACATATGCTTGTTATACAGGGCAAAGGATTCATGCCGATCGAAGGCTCCTCCGATGCCACACAGACAGGAGCCCGTGCAGTAAGGCTCACTCGCGGCGGCAGCCCTATACTCAGAAGATACTGCGCCTTCACAAAAGCCGATGCCGACTCGGAATACATCGAAATCTTTACGGAGCTGCTGAGGCAGCAGTTCTGACACAGCAGCAGGAGATCTCCCTCTGTTAAGCTGCCGCAGGCATAAATACACAGATCATACCCCCGAAGCTTCTATACGGACGCTTCGGGGGTTTTAATAATTATAATACTGCCGTTAATTCCTATTGACAAAGTAGGGATTTTGTGCTATAATCCATATAAAGCCTATATGAATTATATATTACTGGAAATAATAGGTGATG
>CAMOFU010000009.1 GCA_946613705.1 uncultured Clostridia bacterium | reverse complement strand
ATAAAAGACGCTCGGCTGTTTGGAAGCTGCAAGCGCCTGCACTCAGCAGATGCTCAAACTGTGGCGAGCTGACCGCTCCTCACAAGGTTTGCAAGAACTGCGGCTATTACAAGGGTGTTGAGGTTATCAAGATGGGCGAGTGATCGTTCTGTCTATTGCAGATAGCAGGTGGTGAGCCTGCGCTTCTGTTGCGTTTTCAGGCAGGGATAAAGGGCCTTTACGGGTCCTTCCTCTCTGCCTTTTTTGCGACTTTTGAAAAGGAGTGAGCTTATGGCTGCTGTAGTCACGGGAGTATCGCCGAGAAGCCCTGCTGCACGCGCTAAGATCAGTGCGGGCGATGTGCTTGTAAGTGTAAACGGTCATGAGATCAATGATGTGCTTGATTATATGTTTTACTGCGCAGAGGACAGGCTCGAGCTGGTGCTCGAACGCGAGGGCCGCTCTTTTTCAAAGGTCGTATATAAATCCGAATATGATGAGCTCGGGCTCGAATTCAGATCCTTCCTGATGGACGATAAGCGTTCCTGCTGCAACAACTGCATCTTCTGCTTTATAGATCAGATGCCGAAGGGAATGCGCGAAACGCTGTATTTCAAGGACGACGATGCAAGACTATCATTTTTGCAGGGTAATTATGTTACGCTCACTAATTTGCAGGATAAGGATATCGACCGCATCTGTGAGATGAGGCTGAATATCAATGTCTCGGTCCACACCACAAATCCCGAGCTGAGATGCAAAATGATGCACAACCGCTTTGCGGGTGAAAAGCTCAAATACCTTAAACAGATCGCCGACAGCGGCCTGATGATGAACTGCCAGATAGTTTGCTGTCCCGAGATCAATGACGGCGCCGAGCTTGAACGAACTCTTGACGACCTTTCGGCACTTATGCCGAATATACAGTCTGTCGCCATCGTTCCCGTCGGAGTTACCAAGTTCAGAGAGGGGCTTTATCCGCTGCGCCCCTTCACAAAACAGGAGGCAGGCGCTGTTATTGATATCATCGAAAGGAAGGCTGCTGAATGCCTTGCCAAGTGGGAGACAAGGATGTGCTTTCCTGCCGATGAGTTCTATCTTATCGCTGAGCGTGAGCTCCCGTCTACAGAATTCTATGAGGATTATCCGCAGTATGAGAACGGCGTGGGATTGCTGAGATCGCTCTATGACGAGGTTATGCAGGCGCTTGAGCTCTGCGATACCGATATCCCGCCGAGAAGTGTCACCATTGCCACAGGCACCGCCGCAGAGGGCTTTCACAGAATGCTTGCAGGCATTATCACCCGAAAGCTCCCGCAGCTTAGTATTCGTGTCGTGGGGATAGTCAATCATTTTTTCGGTGAAACTATAACTGTAGCAGGACTTGTCACTGCGGGGGATCTGATCTCTCAGCTGAAGGGTCTGGAGCTCGGAGATCAGCTGCTGATACCAAGGGTGATGCTCAAAGCAGATGAGCCCGTGTTCCTTGATGATCTTTCGGTCAGTGATGTGGAAAGGGAACTGGATATCAGCGTCAGAGCTTCAAGAAATGACGGATTTGAATACCTTGATGCTGTTTTGGGTATCGAATCGGAAATATAAGGAGATGATATAATGGCACTTCCTGTCGTTGCTGTGGTCGGCAGACCGAACGTCGGCAAGAGCACGCTTTTTAATAAACTTATCGGTCAGAAGCTTTCGATCGTCGAGGATACCCCGGGCGTTACGAGAGACAGGATATACGCGAAGTGTGAATGGCTCTCACACGAGTTCATGCTTGTTGATACGGGCGGTATAGAGCCTGATTCGGATGATGTTATCCTGTCACAGATGCGCCGTCAGGCAGAGCTTGCTATCACCAAGGCTGATGTTATCATACTTGTGGTCGATCTGAAGTCGGGCGTTACCGCAAGCGATATGGATGTGGCGGCAATGCTGCAAAAATCAGGCAAGCCCGTGGTGCTGTGCGTAAATAAGTGCGACAGCATCGGTGAGCCGCCTATGGAGTTTTACGAGTTCTACAACCTCGGTCTTGGCGAACCGATCGCTGTTTCTTCCGTTCACGGTCACGGAACGGGTGATCTGCTCGATGAGGTGCTCAAATATCTCCCCGAGGAAAGTGAAGAGGATTACGGCGAGGACGTTATAAGAGTCGCTGTTATCGGTAAGCCGAATGTTGGCAAATCTTCTATCATAAATAAGATATGCGGCGAGGAAAGAGTTATCGTATCCGATATCGCAGGCACTACCAGAGATGCTACAGATACCTTCTATGAGAATGAGCACGGCAAGTTCGTGCTGATAGATACCGCGGGGATAAGGCGCAAATCAAAGGTCTTGGAGGCGGTAGAGAAATACAGCGTTCTGCGGTCTTATATGGCGGTGGACAGAGCTGATGTTGCCGTGATCGTGATAGATGCGACCGTCGGCTTTACCGAGCAGGATTCAAAGGTCGCGGGTTATGCCCACGAAAAGGGCAAGGCCTGCGTAGTTGCAGTCAATAAATGGGACGCTGTCGAGAAAGAGACCCGCACGATGGACGAATACCGCAAAAAGCTTGAAGACGATTTCAGCTTTATGAGCTATGTTCCGTTCGTGTTCATATCCGCTAAAACAGGTCTGAGGATAGATAAGCTGTTCGAGACCGTAAAGTATGCGGCCGAGCAGAATGCAGTCCGTATACCTACGGGCAGGCTGAACGATGTGCTTGCCTATGCGACCGCCCGCGTGCAGCCGCCGTCCGACAAGGGAAGAAGACTGAAGATCTACTATATGACACAGGCCTCGACAAAGCCGCCGACGTTCGTTGCTTTTGTCAACAGGGCGGAGCTTTTCCATTTTTCATATCAGCGCTACATTGAGAATCAGATCAGAGAGACCTTTTCTCTTAACTGTACACCCATTGTTATCAAGGTGCGCGAACGAGATAGAAACGATGTAAAATAAATTCAAGGAGAGATAGTTTTGAAGGAGTTCTTCAGTATACTGTTTACTGTTGTGTTTTCGTATCTGTTCGGCAGTATGAATTCTGCGATAATCGTTTGCCGACTGCTGAAAAAGAAGGATATAAGAGATTACGGCTCGGGTAATGCCGGGCTTACAAATGTACTGCGTGTATTCGGAAAAGGCCCTGCACTTGCAACCTTGCTTGCAGATCTTGCCAAGGGCGTTATTGCAGTAGTTGTGTGCAGACTGGTCGTTACTTACGGCTTCGGTGTAGTATTTTTTGACAACAAGCTGTTTATCGGCTATGTTGCGGGACTTGCTGTGATGCTCGGTCACATCTTCCCCGTGTTCTACAAATTCCACGGCGGCAAGGGTGTGCTTATAACTGCGACCACTTTGCTCGCTATAGACCCGCTGACCTGTCTTTTTTCGGTAACGGTTTTTGCGATCATTCTCGCGCTTACCAAATATGTGTCTCTCGGTTCTATCTGTGCTGCCGTGGCATATCCGATCTTTACGGTGCTTATCCAGTCCTGGAGAGGTATAGAATCTCACTGGATAAACGCAGGAATGGCTTGTATATTCACTGTGTTCATCGTCGTTATGCACCGCCCGAATATCAAACGGCTGATTGAAGGGACAGAGAATAAGTTCGGCTCAAAGAATAAGGATAAGGAACAGGAGGAGTGATCTATGGCAAATATTGCTATACTCGGCTCGGGCGGATTCGGCCTGTCTCTTGCAGTAATGTGCCGAAGAGCAGGGCATGACGTTGTTGT
Source organism: uncultured Clostridia bacterium (assembly GCA_946613705.1). GTDB lineage: Bacteria > Bacillota > Clostridia > Oscillospirales > Ruminococcaceae > FB2012. The sequence goes on along the minus strand of CAMOFU010000009.1, from coordinate 19,972 downwards.
ATGGTCTAAGTTTCAGGACGAGATCGATACGATCAACCGTACAGGCAGTCTCAAAGCAAAGCTCCCGGGTGTGAAGATACCAAAGGATATAAAGCTCACAACAGATATCTCTTGCGTTAAGGATAAGGATCTCATCATCGTAGGCATACCCACTTCATTCATCAGGGGAGTGTGCGAGGAGGCGGCACCGTTTGTCTCAAAGAACAGCATAATCGTAAATACCGCCAAGGGTCTTGAAAACAATACGCTGAAAACCATGAGTGTTGTGATGAAAGAATGCTTCCCCGAAAACACTATCTGCATTCTTACGGGTCCCAGCCACGCCGAGGAGCTTGCAAGGGGCATTCCCACCACTGTGGTTGTTGCCTCCGATGACAGGCAGGCTTCAAACTATGTTCAGGAAATACTGTCAAATTCAACGTTCAGAGTTTATGTCAATGACGATGTTGTAGGCTGCGAGCTCGGAGGAGCACTGAAAAACATTATCGCTCTTGCCGCAGGTGTCCTTGACGGTCTCGAAATGGGCGATAATACAAAGGCAGCACTGATGACCCGCGGCATCAAGGAGATCAGGACTCTTGGTCTTGCAATGGGCGCTAAGCCTGAGACTTTTGCGGGGCTGAGCGGTATCGGTGATCTGATAGTTACCTGCTGCTCGATGCACAGCCGCAACCGCCGCGCAGGAATACTTATCGGCAAAGGGGTATCACCCGCCGAAGCAGTTGAACAGGTCGGCACCGTTGAGGGTTATGTCTGCACTCAGAATGCCTACGATCTTGCCAAAAAGCTCGGTGTGGAGCTGCCGATCACCGAACAGCTCTATAAGCTGCTCTTCGAGGGAGTAAACCCTTATGAGGCGCTCAAAAACCTTATGGGCCGTCCCGTTAAGAATGAGACAGAGGATCAGTTTCTTGTCAGACACGAATTCTAAGGAGCGTTTGCTATGGTATATGAGTATCACCTGAATACAGAAAAGGAAGGCTTTTACAATATCACGAGCTATGTAAGACGCGCCCTCATCGAGTCGCGGGTCGAAAGCGGTGCTGCGATAGTATTCTGCCCGCATACCACCGCAGGCATCACTATCAACGAGAATGCCGATCCCGATGTGGTGACAGATCTGCTGTATGCCCTTGATAAGACCTTTCCCGACCGTCCGCAGTTCCGTCATGCAGAGGGCAACAGTGCGGCACATCTTAAATCAAGCTGCATCGGTGCCTCTGTCAATGTCATTATCGAGGAAGGAAAGCTGCTGCTCGGCACATGGCAGGGTATCTATTTCACTGAGTTTGACGGGCCGAGATCACGCAGGTTTTATGTCAAGATAATAAAAGATCGAAATTGATCTGTAAACAAAATTCGGAGCTTCATTTTTGAAATTCCGAATTTTTTTGTGTTTTTTGTATTTTCCCCTTTACTTTCGGGGCGAAATGTAGTATAATTTTATTATAAGTGAATACGCGCCTAAAGGCGGTCATTTTTAAATGAAGGAGTGGTATTGGTATGGGTTCCAAGTACAAACGAATTCTTCTCAAGCTTAGCGGAGAAGCCCTCGCAGGTGATAAAAAGATAGGGCTTGATTATGATGTTATCAACCGTTTTGGCGAGAGCATCAAGAAATGTGTCGATGCAGGAGTCGAGGTCGGTATCGTAGTAGGCGGCGGCAATTTCTGGAGAGGCAGATCAAGCGGAGGCATGGACAGAACAAGAGCCGACCACATCGGTATGCTGGCAACAGCCATGAATGCCCTTGCAGTGGCGGACGGTCTTGAGAATTGCGGTATGGAGGTAAGGGTTCAGACAGCTATCTCAATGCCGCAGGTGGCCGAACCGTATATCCGCAACAAGGCTATGAGGCATTTTGAGAAGGGAAGAGTAGTCGTCTTCGGCTGCGGTACGGGCAACCCCTTCTTTTCGACCGATACCGCCGCAGCTCTTCGCGCTGCCGAGATAGAGGCAGACATATTCTTCAAGGCAACAATGGTTGACGGCGTTTATAACAAGGATCCTCACAAGTATCCCGATGCAGTAAAGTTTGAGACTTTGAGCTTTACGGATATACTTTCCAAGGATCTTGCAGTTATGGATTCCACTGCTGCCGCAATGTGCAAGGACAATAATATACCGATCCTCGTATTCGATCTTGCCGATCCCGATAATATATACCGCGCCTGCATGGGTGAGAAGATCGGCACCATAGTTAAGTAACATTTGTCTTTGATCATTAATAAATTTCATCGAAAGGAATGTGCGATATGAAAGAAGTCAGAGAAAAGGCCAAGACCAAAATGGAGAAATCCATAAATGTTATGCTTTCGGATTTTGCCGCAGTAAGAGTCGGCAGAGCCAATCCTGCTGTGCTTGATAAGGTGAGAGTTGATTATTACGGCTCGCCCACACCCGTGAACCAGCTTGCTTCGGTCTCCGTAGCAGAGGCAAGGGTGCTCGTTATCACTCCGTGGGATAAATCTATACTGGGCAAGATCGAAAAGGCTATACAGGCATCTGATATCGGTATCAATCCTCAGAATGACGGTACAGTGCTGAGAATGACCTTCCCGCAGCTCACCGAGGAGGACAGAAAGAGGATCGTCAAGGACGTCAAGAAACAGGGCGAGGACACAAAAGTAGCTATCCGCTCGATCAGAAGGGACGCTATCGAGAAGTATAAGACCATGAAGAAAAACAATGAGATCACCGAGGACGATATGAAGGACTGCGAAGAGCAGATACAGAAGCTTACAGATAAGTATGTTAAGCAGGTAGATGTTCATGTAGCTGAAAAAGAAAAAGAGATCATGTCGATCTGATCGGAGTAAAATATGGCTGATAAAAAAACTGATGCGCCGATGCCCGTCCATATCGGCGTTATAATGGACGGCAACGGCAGATGGGCAAAAAAGCGCGGTCTGCCGCGTAAATTCGGTCACAGGGAGGGAGCTAAGACCTTCCGCAAGATCGTGCGACACGCCAAGGAGCTCGGTGTGAAGTATATCACATTCTATGCCTTCTCTACCGAAAACTGGCGCCGCCCCGACGATGAGGTGCAGGCGATAATGAAGCTCTTTGACAAGTATCTGGACGATTTTGACGATTTTCTGAAAGAGCACGTCCGCATGAAGTTTATCGGGGATAAATCAATGCTGAGCGAATCGCTGCAAACCAAGATGGCAAGATGTGAGGAACTGTCCAAGGATTATGATATCATGACCCTGATAATCGCTGTTAATTACGGCGGCAGGGACGAGATAACGAATGCAGCCAGACTCATAGCCGAGGATGTCAAGGCGGGAAAGATAGATCCTGCCGATGTTGATGAGGAGCTTTTGCAGAGCAAGCTTTATACCGACGGGATCCCCGATGTCGATCTGATAATCAGGCCCAGCGGTGAGCAGAGGCTTTCAAACTTCCTGATCTGGCAGTCGGCTTATGCCGAGTATTATTTCACCGATATTCTCTGGCCCGATTTTTCAAAGAAGGATTTTGAAAGGGCGATCGAGGAATACAAGGACAGACACCGCAGATTCGGCGGGGTATGAATAAGGTGATGAAAGGACAGATTTTTGATGAAGACCCGTATCATATCGGCAGCCGTTGCGATAGTCCTTCTTATTGCGATCCTGCTGCTGCATAATACCTTTGTTTTCGAGCTTGCATTCGGCCTGCTTTCAGCTCTTGCGATCGCAGAGATCTTCAAGGCTACAAAGCGGCTGAGGTTTACCGAGCCTGCAATTGCCTGCTGTGCCTATGCATTCATTGATGCGTTTATCGGTGTTTTCCACCGCAACGGCTGGCTCACGTTCTTTACCAACCGCCTGTATTTCGGCATACTTGTGCTGTTTATGTGTGTTTATTATCTGCGCCATCACGAGAAATTCAATTATAAGGATTTCTTCCTGATGCTTGGAGCCGCGATACTCATACCGTATTCATTCGGAACGATAATAAGCATGAACTACGATAAGAATGCAGGTATGTTCGTTATAGTCATGACTATGTGTGCGGCATGGCTCGCAGATTCGGGAGCTTATTTTGCAGGGACCTTCTTCGGCAAAACCAAGCTCTGCCCCGATATCAGCCCGAAGAAAACAGTCGAGGGCGTTGTTGGAGGAGTAGTGTCAAACGGTCTGCTTATGCTGTTTATCGGTTTGATCTATGATTTTGCTACAGAAGGCTTCGACCCCAGATATTTCTTCCTGTTTCTCAGCGGCATGATCGCAGCTGTCATCGGGCTCATCGGCGACCTCACTGCATCTATAATCAAGAGACAGTGCGGTATCAAAGACTACGGCAATATCATGCCGGGTCACGGCGGAGTAATGGACAGATTCGACAGCTTTCTGCTCGTTGCACCGTTTATGTATTACCTGTATACACAGGGACTTCTTGTAAAATAAGATCGTTTCAGGGGGAGCGGACTGAGATTTCAGCAGCTGCCCCTTGCGGCGTTATAATGGAGCTGTAAATGTATGAAAACCATTTCTATTCTCGGGTCTACAGGTTCTATCGGAACTCAGTCATTAGAAGTTGCCCGCAAGCATAATTTTAAAATAAAGGCTCTTGCAGCTTATTCCAACTGCGAGCTGCTCGCAAAACAGGCAAGGGAGTTTCATCCTGAATATGTATGCATTTTCAAGGAAGAGCTTGCCGATAAGCTGCATCAATTGCTCGATAACGGCAAGACTAAGGATACGGTGATACTCACCGGAATGGAGGGACTCACTGCTATCGCAAGGCTTGACGGTGTTGATATAATGCTGAACTCCGTAGTCGGAATGGTCGGACTGGAGCCGACACTCGCCGCTATAGAACACGGTACGGATATCGCTCTTGCCAACAAGGAGACCCTTGTGGCAGGCGGAGCACTTGTAATGAAAGCTGCTGCCGAAAAGGGCGTGAATATCTATCCTGTAGACAGCGAGCACTCTGCGATATTCCAGTGCCTTCAGGGCAACAAGCGCTCTCAGCTCAACAAGATTCTGCTTACAGCATCGGGCGGACCGTTCTTTGGCAGGAGCAAAAAGGAGCTTGAAGGCGTGACCGTCGATCAGGCTCTTGCTCATCCCAATTGGTCTATGGGCAAAAAGATCACCATAGATTCTGCTACACTTATGAATAAGGGGCTCGAATTCATCGAAGCAATGTGGCTGTTTGACCTCACTCCCGAGCAGATAGAGATAGTCGTCCACAGAGAAAGTGTTATCCATTCGGCTGTCGAGTATAAGGATCATTCGATCATAGCTCAGCTCGGTGTTCCCGACATGAAGATACCCATTCAGTATGCACTGCTGTATCCCGACCGATTCGATTGTCCGACAAAGCCGCTGTCTCTCGCCGATCTCGGTACGATGACCTTTGCAAGACCCGACCAAGACACCTTTGACTGCCTTACAGCCTGTATCAAGGCCATATCTCTCGGCGGTACGATGCCCGCAATGGTCAACGGTGCGAATGAAGCTGCCGTGGCGGCATTCCTTGACAGGAAGATACAGTTCCTTGATATCGGCAGGATAGTTTCAAGCGTGATCGACAGGTTCGTCCCCGAGCAGGTAAACAGCCTTGAAGATGTGCTGAATGCAGACCGCAGAGCCAGAGCTTTTGCTTGCGAACAGATAGATAAGCTTAGCAGATAAGCATACATAACCAAACTAAGAACAGAAATCAGAAAGGCGGCAAAATGAAGATAATAATAGCGCTGCTCATTTTTGAGCTGATAATAATTATCCATGAGCTCGGGCATTTTATAGTTGCTAAGCTTTGCGGTGTTAAGGTAAATGAATTTGCGATCGGTATGGGTCCCGCTATCATCAAGAAGCAGAAGGGCGAGACACTGTATGCGTGGCGTGTGTTCCCGATCGGCGGCTACTGTGCAATGGAAGGCGAGGATTCCGATTCCGAGGACGACAGGTCATTCAACAAAAAATCCGTCCCTAAAAGAATAGCGATAGTAATTGCGGGGATCATTATGAACCTTATCCTCGGCTTTGTTCTGCTTGTGATCTATACCGTAGTGTCTTCTCCGATAACTTCAACTACCGTGTCTAAATTCGAGTCCGAAACCGCGGCTTCTCACGTTTCAGGTCTTGAGACAGGCGATGAGATACTGAGCATCAACGGTATGCATATTTTTACGGATATGGACATGAGCTATCAGTTCCAGAATGACGAGGACGGCAAGTTTGATATGGTCGTGCTGCGCGACGGCGAAAAGGTAGAGCTCGAAAACGTTCAATTCGATCATAAAGATAAACAAATGCATATCGACTTTTTCGTTAAGCCGATAGAGGCGAATTTTTTCACAGTGACCTCGTATGCATTCAGGCATACCATCACCGACGGAAGACTGATCTATATTACGCTTATTGATATGATCCGCGGTAAATACAAGCTCAGCGACCTGTCGGGACCCGTCGGTATAGTCAATGTTATCGGTGATGTTATTGACAGTGAAACGAGTGAGGAAAACGGCATCGACTGGAAGGGTCTGACAGAGCAAATGCTGTCGCTGGCGGCATTCATAACGATCAATATAGGGCTGTTCAACCTTCTCCCGCTGCCTGCGCTTGACGGCGGCAGACTCATTTTCCTGATAATAGAAGCGATAAGGCGCAAGCCCGTACCGCCCGAAAAAGAGGGCATGGTGCATTTTATCGGTATGGCAGCTTTGCTGCTGCTGATGGTCGTAGTAACTGTAAGTGATGTTATAAAGCTGTTTTAAGAGGTGTATGAAATGGATAGAAAGGTTCATGCCGTAAAGGTCGGCAGCTGCGTGCTGGACGGAAAAAGGATATATATACAGTCAATGCTCAATGTCCCCGCAGAGGATATCGAGGGCTCGGTAAGACAGGCAGTCGAGCTTGAAAAAGCAGGCTGCGAGATCATCAGGGCTGCTGTTCCAAATATGGACGCAGTCAGGCTTATCCCTGCGATCAAGGAAAAGATCAGTATTCCTTTGGTAGCCGATATACACTTTGACTACAGGCTTGCTGTTGCGTCAGCAGAAGCGGGTATCGACAAGATACGCATTAACCCGGGAAATATCGGTTCGATGGAAAAGGTGAGAGAGGTCGTTAAGGCTTGCAAGAGCCGTAATATACCAATAAGGATAGGTGTGAACGGCGGTTCTCTCGAAAAAGACCTTCTTGCAAAATATGGCAGACCTACACCCGAGGCGTTGGTCGAAAGTGCTATGCGCCACGTTCGGATACTTGAAGATAATGATTTCAATGATATTGTCATCTCTCTGAAATCCTCAGATGTACCAACTATGATCGGCGCTTACAGACTGCTTGCCGAGAAATGCGATTATCCGCTTCATCTCGGAGTTACAGAAGCAGGCACGCAGAGAATGGGGATAATCAAGTCAGCAGTCGGGATAGGCTCGCTGCTGTGTGACGGTATAGGCGAAACGATCAGGGTGTCTCTGACCGATGACCCTGTGAATGAAGTATATGCAGCTAAGGATATTCTTAAAGCGATAGGGAAGGGAAGCGGTGTTAAGATCGTTTCCTGCCCGACCTGCGGCAGAACAAAGATAGACCTGATCTCGCTTGCCAAAAAGGTTGAAGCCGCTACAAGAGATATTGACAAGGATATCACAGTTGCCGTAATGGGCTGTGTTGTCAACGGCATCGGTGAGTCGGGAAACGCAGATATAGGCATCGCAGGAGGCGACGGGTGTGCTGTACTCTTTGCCAAGGGCGAGCGTTTAAGAAAGATAGATGAGAGCGAAGCATTGAATGCTCTGCTTGAAGAAATAGAAAAACTTTAAGGAAGTAAGATGAATACATATAGATTTGCAGACCTTTTTGAAGAGTATCAGCAGCTGATACCCCGAAGCTTAGAGGACGGTCAGGTGCTGAAGCTGATATATGATGAAAAAGAAAAGGCAATGGCGCTCGATGTAAGACTTGTGCAGACTGTTGACTGGGCGATCGTCAACGAATGTGAGCATAAGCTTGCATCTGCGCTGAAGCTTATGGATCTGAAGCTACGCTGCAAGTATACTCCCGATATGCTGACGGCTGAATTTTTCCCTCAGCTTGTGGAGTATATGAAACAGCGCTGTTCTGTTGTAAATGGTTATTTCAATGACGCTAAGGCTGCGTATGAGTTTGGCTGCTTTAAGATAGAGCTTATGCACGGCGGACATAAGATACTCGACAAGGCTGACTTTTCGGGCATATTCAGGAATCTGGTCCGAGAGCTTTTCTCGACCGAGGTGTCGGTAGAGCTTTCGGGCATCACAGAGGTCTCGGAGCAGGAGCTTGATATGCAGTACGAGCAGCGCATCAGCGCACTGCCGATACATACCGAAAGTGCAGCACCTGCTCAGGACGGCAAGCCCGCCGATAAAAAGCCCGCTCCCGAGTTCAGAAAAGCCGATGTTGATTTCACAAGGCTCGGTCTTATTGCGGACGGTGCTGTCTGCCTTAAAGGCGCACCTATCGCTTCCGATACCGAGGTGACCGAAATGAAGCGCCTCCCCGACGAGGAGGACGATACCGTCTATACCGTATGGGGCGAGATCTTTAAGATCGACACCATGGAAAGAAAAAACGGTGAGATACTGATAGCTAATCTGTATCTGACTGATTTCACCTATTCCTGCCAGATCAAGATGCTCGGCGGTAACCGCACCTCGAAGTATTCCAAACAGACCGGCAAGCAGGAGCTTGAAACACTGTTGTCAAATCTGAAGAATGGTTCCACGATCATTTGTTCTGGCAAGCTCAAATTTGACAATTACTCGCACAGTCTTAACCTCGAACCGACCAATATAATGCTCGTAAAGCAGCAGAAGCAAAAGGATCTTTCCGAGCAGAAGCGCGTAGAGCTCCACTGCCACACCAATATGTCTGCAATGGACGCGCTCACCTCTGCGGACAAGCTTGTAAACAGAGCATTTGAGTGGGGACATAAAGCGATAGCCATTACCGACCACGGTGTCGTACAGGGCTATCCCGATGCTATGAATGCCGTTGCCAAGCTTCGCAAGGACGGCAAACAGTTCAAGGTCATCTACGGCATAGAATCCTATGAAGTGAATAACGATGTGGATATCGTTCACGGCCTCAGCCGCAGAAAGCTGACCGATGAGCTGATAGTGTTCGATCTTGAAACAACGGGTACCCTTCACGACAAGGATAAGATCATTGAGATCGGTGCAGTCAAGCTTCGCGGACTTGAAATAGTTGACACCTTTGATACCTTTATTGACCCTCACGAGCCGCTCACAGAGTTCATTTCGGGGCTTACTCATATAACCGATGATATGCTTAAAGGTGCTCCCGAGGAGTCGGAGGCGCTCAAAAGCTTTCTTGAATTCTGCGGCAGTGACCCTGTGCTTATCGCGCATAATGCAAAATTCGATACGGGCTTTATAAATGAAGCGCTCCGCCGCAATAACATGAAGCTCAGATATACATATATCGACACACTGCCGATGAGCAGGATCATGCTCACCGATACCGAAAACCATAAGCTCAATACCATTGCCGATCATTTCGGTCTGAGCTTCAACCATCACCGCGGTGATGACGATTCCCGTGTGCTCGGAGAGATATTTATAAGGCTCGCCAATATGCTGATCGAGCAATATCCGCTTATGGTCATAACTGTTGATATGCTCAATTCGCTTCTTGCCTCGACAGAGAATATCAAGGAGCTCCCGCACTATCATCAGATCATTCTGGTAAGAAACAATACAGGTCTGAAAAACCTCTATAAGCTTATCTCTATGTCTAATCTCGACTTCTATAAGAAGCGCCCGAGGATACCCAAATCAGAGCTTGTCAAGCACAGAGAGGGTCTGATAATCGGCAGCGCCTGCGAGAGCGGCGAACTGATACAGGCATACCTGAGAAATGAGCCTATAGAAAAGATCAAACAGATAGCTAACTTTTACGATTACCTGGAGATACAGCCGCAGGGCAACAATATGTTCATGCTGCTGTCCGAACGGGCGCCGTATACAGATATACATACCGAGGAACAGGTCAAGGACATCAACCGCTTTGTTGTAAAGCTGGGAGATGAAATGGGTATACCTGTATGCGCTACAGGCGATGTTCACTTTATGGATAAAAAGGATGCACAGTTCAGAGCTATCATCATGGCTTCAATGAAGTTTGCAGATGCCGACCGCCAGCCCCCGCTCTATTTCAAGACGACCGATGTAATGCTCGACGAGCTGTCCTATCTCGGCAAAGAGAAAGCATTCGAGGTAGTTGTTACAAACACCAATAGATTTGCAGATATGATCGACAAGGATCTCAAAGCATTCCCGAACGGCACCTACACCCCTTTTATCGAAGGTGCAGTGCGTGAGCTTCAAGTCATCTGCTGGAAAAAATGCTGCTCGATCTACGGCGACTGCGATCCCGACACCATCGAGATACCCGAGGGCGACCACGGCATAGAAGAGCCCTTTAAAGAGCATATCCCCGCGATCGTATATGACAGGCTCAACCGAGAGCTGACTTCTATCATCAAGCACGGATTTGCCGTGCTGTACATGATCTCGCAGAAGCTTGTTGATAACTCCGTTAAGCACGGCTATCAGGTCGGCTCGCGTGGTTCGGTAGGCTCCTCGTTCGTCGCCTCAATGTCGGGGATCTCGGAGGTCAATCCTCTGATGCCTCACTATATCTGCAAGAAATGCCGTTACAGCGAGTTCGTCACCGACGGCTCCGTTCAGTCGGGCTACGACCTTCCCGAGAAAAACTGCCCGCGCTGCGGTACACCGCTTCACCGTGACGGTCATGATATCCCGTTTGAAACGTTCCTCGGCTTCAACGGCGATAAGGCTCCCGATATCGACCTTAACTTCTCGGGAGATTATCAGTCCTTTGCACATAAATACACCGAAGAGCTGTTCGGTGCTGATCATGTTTTCAAAGCAGGAACTATCGGCGGTGTTGCGGAAAAGACCGCCTTCGGATATGTGCTCAAATATCTCGAGGAAAGAGGCCGCAGTGTAAACGATGCTGAAAAGCTGAGGCTTGCCACAGGCTGTCTGAACGTAAAACGCACCACTGGTCAGCACCCGGGCGGTATGGTCGTTATCCCGTCCGATTATGAGGTGTATGATTTTACTCCCGTACAGCACCCTGCCGAAAAGGCGGATTCTGATATCGTCACGACACACTTTGACTTTCATTCGCTCCATGACACTATACTGAAGCTTGATGAGCTTGGGCATGATGTGCCAACGCTTTATAAATACCTCGAAGATATGACAGGGCTCGATATCCTCGAGATACCTATGTCCGATCAGAAGGTCTATTCGCTGTTCACATCTCCCGAAGCCCTCGGCATAACGGCAGAGGAGCTGGGCTGGAAAACAGGCACACTCGGGATCCCCGAGATGGGAACCAACTTTGTCTGCGGAATGCTGCTCGAAGCCAGACCCAAGAATTTCGGCGACCTTTTACAGATATCGGGTCTGTCTCACGGAACCGATGTATGGCTTGGTAATGCACAGGATCTTATCCACAACGGCACCTGCACGATCTCAGAGGTCATCGGTACCCGTGACAGTATCATGACTTATCTTATTTATCACGGTATGGATAAGTCGCTGTCCTTCAAGATCATGGAGATCACCCGTAAGGGCAACGCCCCGAAGCTGCTTACAGAAGAGATGAAGGCAGATATGCGGGCTCATGACGTACCCGAATGGTATATCGATTCCTGCCTGAAGATCAAGTATATGTTCCCGAAGGCTCACGCTGCTGCTTATGTGACCTCTGCTATCAAGCTGTGCTGGTTCAAGATATATAAGCCGCTCGAATTCTATGCGTCGCTGTTTACTGTCCGAGGTGAGGATTTTGAAGCTGAGACTGCCGCCAAGGGCAAGCACTTTGTCGCTCAAAGGATAGAGGAGCTCAAAAACAAAAGCAAGGACGATATGACAGCCAAGGAAGAGGGCATTCTCGAAACGATGCTGCTTATCTATGAGATGTATTGCCGCGGATATGAGTTCCTGCCCGTAAACATTTTCAAATCACACGCCACTATCTACAGAATTGAGGACGGAAAGCTTCGTCTGCCTTTCTGTTCACTGAACGGTGTCGGAAAAAGCGCTGCGATCACACTCTATGAAAAAGCCAAGCTCGGCGATTTCATTTCGATCGAGGAGTTCCAGCAGCAGAGCGGTGTCAGCAAGAGCGTTATTGAAACTCTCGAAAAGAACGATGCTTTCGGCGATCTGCCCAAATCGAATCAGATTTCTTTGTTCAATTTGTGATTTGATGAGAAAATTCTGACTATGATTGACAGATATAATTCTATATGGTATTATAATACCATGGTAATATGCTAATATATTAGCACTTTAATACATTGAATTGAGGAAACAGAAATGAAAAAGAATGATCTGATAACTCCCGAGGGCACGCGCGATCTGCTCTTCAATGACTGTCTTGCACGCAGGGAAGTAGAGATGCGGCTTGCAGGGTTGTTCAAGAGCTTCGGCTACAGCGAGGTAGTCACTCCGGGCATCGAGTTCTACGACCTGTTCAGCGGCAGCTCGCGGCATTTCCGTCAGGAGAGGATGTATAAGCTTACCGACTCCAAGGGGCGGCTCATCACAATCCGTCCTGATTCCACGATACCCATAGCCCGTCTTGCATCAACAAGACTTGCATCCGCCGTTCTCCCGCTGAGACTTTTCTATAATCAGACCGTGTACGAGAACAATGCGCTGCTCAAAGGACGTTCCGATGAGATATTCCAGTCGGGTATAGAGCTTATCGGCGGAGAGGATAATGAGCGTGCGGATTACGAAGCCATGTGCCTTGCGCTTGAAGCTCTCGGCAGCTTCGACGCGGATAATTTCAGGTTTGAGATAGGCGACATCGGCTATTTCAAGGAGCTTGTTTCAAAGCTTGAAGCCGATGACAGCACAAGGGAGGAGATCAGGCTTCTGATCTCTGCCAAGAATTACCCCGCGCTCAACGATATTCTTGATGAGCTTTCTCCCAAGCCTGTGGCTGCTGCACTAAAAGCTCTGCCGAGGCTTTTCGGCGGTGCAGAGGTGTTTGACAAGGCAGCAGCGCTTTATACCGATGACAGGATAAATGCTATCCTGCTGCATCTTAAAGAGGTGTACGGCAAGCTCTCGGAGCTCGGCTACGGCGGAAAGATATCTGTCGATCTCGGTATCGTAAGCCATGTGGATTATTATACGGGCGTTGTGTTCAAGGGATATTTATCGGGTGTGGGTCAGTCTGTTCTGAAGGGCGGACGTTATGACGGTCTGCTCGGAGAATTCGGCAGGCCATGCCCCGCGATAGGCTTCGGAGTGAATTGCGACGATGTGGCAAGGTATCTGAGAAAGAACGAGCTCTCGGCATCTATCTCGGCTCCCGACTGCATAATCTATGCCGAAACAGGGCATTCGGCTGAGGCTGTTGCATTTGCAAGAGAGATCGTTTCAAACGGCGCAGTTGCCGAGATAGGTCTGCATTCAACGATAGAGGATACAAAGAAGTATGCCGAAAAGCGCGGTATCAAAAAGATATACGTAATCGGTGAAGATAAACAGATCATAGAATTGTGAGGGCTGAGCTTATGAATAAACCGCTGAGGATAGCCCTTACCAAGGGCAGACTTGAAAAGGATACAGTCGGGCTGCTGGAGAAGATAGGCTACGACTGCACAGCCGTCAGAGAAAAGGGAAGAAAGCTTATCCTTCCCGTGCCTGACGGTAATTTGGAGGTAGTGCTGGCTAAAGCAAACGATGTTATTACATATGTCGAGCACGGTGTGTGTGATCTCGGAGTAGTCGGTAAGGATACGATCATGGAGATGCAGGGAACATTTTTTGAACTGGTCGATCTCGGATTCGGCAGGTGCAGATTTGCTCTCGCAACAAAGAAGGGCTCTGCTTTCTACGGAGGTTACGGTGTCAAGACCGTAGCAACAAAGTACCCTGTTATCACCCGAAATTATTTTGAGAGCAAGGGCATGGACGTTGATATCGTCAAGATCGAAGGCTCGGTCGAGCTGGCTCCGCTGCTTGAGCTTGCTGACGGTATCGTTGATATCGTCGAAACAGGCACTACGCTGAAAGAGAACGGTCTTGAAGTTATAGAGGATATCGTTCCTGTATCTGCAAGACTGATAGTAAATACTGTAAGCATGAAGCTCAGACAGCAGGAGATCGAATCGTTTGTCGAGCTGGTAGAAATGAACATAGACTAACGGAGGATAGACAGAGATGATAAACATAAAAAAGATCTATGCCAACGGCACAGATGAGGAGGAGTTTTTCAAACAGGTCGCCAAGCGCAGCGGCGAGACAGATAAGAAGGTCACCGCTGTTGTCACAGAGATAATCGAAAATGTCAGAAGCGGCGGTGATTCCGCTGTCAAGGCATATACCGAGAAGTTTGACGGTAAGCTCCCGCAGTATTATGAGGTCCCGCGCGATGTTATAAACGATGCACTCACAGAAGCAGATCCCGCATTCACAGATGCGCTTCTCAACTGCATCGAGAACATCTCCGACTTCCACAACAGACAGAAATCACAGTCGTTCATCAATCCCAAGGAAAACGGTGTTGTCCTCGGGCAGAGGGTCAGAGGGCTTGAAAGAGTCGGTCTCTATGTCCCGGGAGGCACAGCGGCATATCCCTCTTCGGTGCTGATGAACGCTATCCCCGCTAAGATCGCAGGTGTCAAGGAGATCATAATGGTCACACCTCCGCTCAAGGACGGTACTCCGAATAAGGATATCCTCGTTGCAGCTGCACTGTGCGGAGTGGACAGGATATTCCTCTCGGGCGGAGCTCAGGCGATCGCAGCACTTGCATACGGCACTGAGGAGATCCCGAAGGTAGACAAGATCGTAGGTCCGGGGAACATATATGTGGCAACTGCCAAGAAGCTGCTCTACGGAATAGTTGATATCGACATGATCGCAGGCCCCAGCGAGATACTTGTTATCGCTGATGATTCGGCAAAGCCGAAGTTCGTTGCTGCCGATCTTATGTCGCAGGCAGAGCACGACAAGCTTGCATCTGCAATACTTATCACCACGAGCGAGAAACTCGCAGATGAAACTATCATGGAGATAGAAAGACAGGTGCAGCCGCTCGCAAGAAAAGAGATCATAGATACATCGCTTTCCGATTACGGTGCAATAATAATCTGCGGCACCCGTGAGCAGGCCTGTGATATCGCCAACCGCCTTGCGCCCGAGCACCTCGAGGTGCTGTTTGAGAACCCAATGGAATATATCGGCAGGCTCGATAACGCAGGTTCGGTTTTCCTCGGTGACTATGCTCCCGAACCGCTCGGCGATTATTATGCGGGTCCCAACCACGTTCTTCCTACCAGCGGCACAGCAAGGTTCTTCTCTCCGCTCGGTGTCAACAGCTTTGAAAAGCGTTCGAGCTTTATCTATTATACAGAGGATGCTTTGCGCACAGCTAAGGACGATATCGTGCTCGTAGCCGAAAAGGAAGGGCTCACCGCTCACGCAAATGCTATCAAGGTTAGATTTGAAGACTGACAGGAGTTGTATTATGAGAGCAGCTGAAATATCAAGAAAAACCAAAGAGACCGATATAAACTTAACGCTCGACCTCGACGGGTCGGGCAAGGTCTCGATAGACACGGGCATAGGCTTTTTCAACCATATGCTTACTGCATTTGCCGTTCACAGCGGCATTGACCTCACTGTAGTCTGCCGCGGAGACCTTGAAGTAGACGGTCATCATTCCGTAGAGGATATCGGCATAGTGCTGGGCAAGGCCGTTGCCGAGGCACTCGGCGATAAGGCCGGGATAATGCGTTACGGTTCATTTTATATCCCTATGGACGAGGCGCTGGCTTTCTGCTCGCTCGATATCAGCGGCAGGCCCTTCCTCGTATTCAATGCCGATTTCCATGACCAGCGTATCGGAGAGTTCGATACCTGTCTCTGCGAGGAGTTTTTCAGAGCCTTTGCCTTCAATTCAGGAATAACTCTGCATATCCGCGAGGAATACGGAAAGAACGATCATCATATCTGTGAAGCGATATTCAAGGCTGCTGCCCATGCTTTCAAGGCTGCGATCACATATAACAGCGACGGCAGTGTGCTTTCAACTAAGGGTGTATTATAATGATTGCTATAATTGATTACGGCGCGGGAAATATCTTTTCCGTCAAGAATGCGCTCGATCACCTCGGTGTGGAATGTGAGCTGACCTCCGACAAGCAAAGGATCGAATCTGCCGATAAGCTTATCCTTCCGGGAGTAGGTGCGTTTCCTGCGGCAATGGAGATGCTTGCAGCATCGGGGCTTGCAGACACGATCAGGGAACAGTCAAAGCAGAAGCCGCTGCTGGGGATATGTCTCGGTATGCAGCTGCTGTTTGACAAGAGCTATGAATTCAAGGAGTGCGAGGGACTCGGGCTTATAAAGGGCTATGTCGATAAGATCGACGATGAAGGACTTGTTATCCCTCATATGGGCTGGAACAAGCTTGTCTATAATCACGACTGCCCGCTGTTTTCGGGACTTGACGAGGACTATGTGTATTTTGTACACAGCTACAAGGCCTTCTGTGATGACAAGAACCTCTATGCCTACTGTACCTACGGGAGCAGAGTAACAGCTGTTGCAGGCGACGGAAAATATGTATACGGCACACAGTTCCACCCCGAAAAATCGGGAAGTGTCGGGCTGAAAATGCTTGAAAACTTTGCGGGACTTATGTGAGGCAGTGTGATATGGATATAAAGGATAAAAGGATAGACGGCGGAAAGGCATTTGACTGGGGCAGGACTTCTTCGGATTATGCCCGCTACCGTGATATCTACCCCGATGAATTCTATCGTAAGATAGCAGAGCTCGGTCTGTGCATAAAAGGTCAGAGAGTGCTTGATATAGGAACGGGCACCGGTGTGCTGCCGAGGAATATGTACAGCCTCGGTGCAGACTGGACGGGTACCGACATTTCTCCCGAACAGATCGCTTCTGCCGAGCAAATGTCAAAGCTTGCGGGCATGAATATAAGATATTCTGTAAGCTCAGCGGAATCGCTCCCGTTTGAAGACGGCAGCTTCGATGTTATTACCGCCTGCCAGTGCTACTGGTATTTCGATCACAAGCGTACCGCTCCGCTGTTTTCAAGGCTGCTTTCCGATAACGGAAGGCTCCTGCTTATCATGATGAACTGGCTGCCGTTTGAAGATGAGCTTGCCATGAAGAGCGAACAGCTCGTGCTGAAATATAATCCCGACTGGACAGGTGCAGGCGATCGCTTTAAACAGCTTGTGATACCCGAAGAATACCTCACTCAGTTCAGCGTATCGGAAACAGGTGAATACCGTTTGCCCGTCCGCTTTACAAGAGAGAGCTGGAACGGCAGAATAAAAGCCTGTCGGGGTATCGGTGCATCGCTGCCGCAGGACAGGATCGAAGAATGGGAAAAGGAGCATCTCAAAATGCTCGAAGCATATCCCGAAGAGTTTGATATCCTCCATTATGCGGCATATGCGGTTCTGGATAAGAAACAAAACAACTATGAATAGAGATCAGGTGAGAAAATGCTTGCTAAAAGAATAATCCCGTGTCTTGACGTTCGTGACGGCAAGGTCGTAAAGGGCGTTAATTTCGAGGGGATAAAAGAGGTCGGGGATCCCGTCGAGTGTGCGTATGAGTATAATTTGCAGGGTGCCGATGAGATCGTGTTCTATGACATCACAGCGTCTCACGAGGGCAGGGGAGTAATGCTCGATGTTGTAAGAAACACTGCAAAAAAGGTGTTCGTTCCGCTGACGGTGGGCGGCGGTATCGCTACGGTCGATGATATACGCGAAACTCTCAGAGCAGGAGCCGATAAAGTCTCGGTCAATTCTCAGGCTGTTAAGAATCCGCAGCTGATAAAGGACGGTGCCGATATTTTCGGCAGCCAGTGTATATGTGTAGGCGTGGACGCAAAGGCGGTCGGAGAGAACAAGTGGACAGTCTACATAAACGGCGGCAGGATAGACATGAAGCTTGACCTGATCGAATGGGTAAAAAAATGTGAAGCGCTCGGCGCAGGAGAGATATGCCTCAACTCGATCGACACCGATGGGGTAAGAGGCGGATTTGATATTCCAATGCTGAGGGCTGTAGTCGATGCTGTCAGCATTCCCGTTATCGCCAGCGGCGGGGCAGGGAAGCTCGGAGATTTTGCCGATGCATTCTTGAAGACAGACTGTTCGGCAGCGCTCGCTGCATCACTTTTCCATTTCAAGGAGCTCACCGTTTCACAGGTCAAGGACGATTGCCGCAGCAAAGGAATAAACATAAGGTGAAAAAAGAGAACAAAATAACAGAATAATGATTACAAGGAGCAAAAATGAGTAATAACAAGATAAAGATCGACATCAACGACCTCGATAAATACTTTCAAAAGGCCGAGCTTATCCCTGCAATATGCTACGAGATCAATACCAAGACTGTGCTGATGCTTGCATATATGAATAAAGAGAGCCTTCGCAGAACTCTTGAGACAGGTTACACCTGGTTTTGGAGCAGATCGCGGCAGGAATACTGGAACAAGGGCGCTACGAGCGGACATCTGCAAAAGGTCGTCAGCATCTATTCCGACTGCGATAACGATACGCTGCTTGTAAATGTCGAGCAGACAGGCGTTGCCTGCCACACAGGAGCATACAGCTGCTTTTTCAATGAGATGTATAACGAGGAGGAACAATAATGACTGTTTATCAGGAAATATTTGAGGTGCTCAAAGCACGCAAGGAGCAGTTCGACAGGGGAGAGGCACCCGAGAAAAGCTATACCTGCTATCTCTATCAGCAGGGAGTTGATAAGATATGCAAAAAGGTCGGTGAAGAAGCCGCCGAAACGATCATCGCTGCAAAGAACGGTGATAATGACGAGCTGAAAAATGAGATCAACGATCTGCTGTATCATGTTATGGTGCTTGCTGTTAATCAGGGACTCGATTGGTCCGATGTGGAAAAGGTGCTTGATGAGCGCAATGAAAAGATCGGAAATCTCAAACAGTTCAAAACCGTTGATAAAAATACTTGATATAATGCCTGCCTGAGTGCAGGCGTTTTTTCTGCATTTCTGCACAAAAGAACGCTATCCTGAATAAGATATATCAGCGGCATGAAATGGCTGTAATAATACTTGTCAGGAGGAATATTATGAGCGAAACAAACACAAACCGCGCTTTCAAAGAAGCTGTATGCATCGATGCCATGAGGGTCTTTGATTCCTGCAGTTCTCAGGACTGCCTGGAAGACCTTACTCTCTGCTTCGACCCGACAGCTCAGACGGTCATCAATGAAGCGCAGTATATCAAGGCCAAGTGCATCGAAACAACGGGCTGCAGCTTCGTGATCGACCCCGTCCCGTTCAACAGGGGATTCTATACTGTTGATGTTACCTACAATTTCCGCGCCGAGATCGAAGCATATGATACAGTCGGTGAGCCGCCGTCTGTTGTGTACGGGACCGCAAGCGCTGCTAAACGTGTGATCCTTTTCGGCAGCGATGGCAGCACTCAGCGCTTTATGTCCAACAGTCAGTCAGCGGCAGCTCTTCCTGCCCCCACAAGCGGATGTGCCGCCTGCTGCGATAACGGCACGCTGCCCGTTGCAGGTGTAAGCATAGCACCCCCTATGTGCCTCGATGCGAACCTCATAACAAGCTTGCCCGATGCACAGGATGATAATACCGTTACCGTCACGATCGGTATTTTTGCTATCATACAGCTTATGCGCCCTGTGCCTATCCTTATCCCCGCATATGACTACGGCGTTCCCGAAAGCGACTGCCCCACAGAGTCCGATACACCGTGCGAGCTGTTTTCAAAAATTCAGTTCCCGACTTCGGAATTCTTCCCGCAGGGTCTTGAATCAGATCAGTCATGCGGCAGCGAGAAAAAGAGCGAATAAACAGATCAGCGCACCCAAGCAGGGTGCGTTTGATTTTATAGGCAACACCGCACGACCC
>CAMOFU010000008.1 GCA_946613705.1 uncultured Clostridia bacterium | reverse complement strand
TCTGTCCGCAGCCGTTTTATACAATGCTTGACATTACCGATCAGAAGACTTATAATATTACTGTATTTAATGGTGCAGTGATGCATCACAACACACACAATTGATCTATCAAGTATCGGACGGTGATAAGATGCTGTTATATGAATACCCTCCCAAGCTCAACAGGCAGCAGAGACAGCAGAAGGCTCTGAACGATCTCGGCGAGCACAAAAAGATGCAGCGCGGGCTGTACCGCAGTCTCATTATCGGCAGCGCCATCGGGGTGCTGGCTTTCTTTGTGCCCGTTATCCTCGTCAGGATACTGCTGCTGCTCATCGCGGCGGGGAACATCGCAGTGGCGCTGCTGCTTTACAGGTATTCGGCAATGAGCCGCGATACCGAGTGCTATACCCGTATATACGACGATCATATAGAGCATAAGCAGGGAAGTCTGCTGACTAAGAAATACATGACAGTGTCGCTCGGATATCAGGATATCGTCAGGTCTGAGCAGACACCGCAGGGGCGGCTCGTTTTCACGCTTGCCGAGAATGCCTCGGTGTCGGCCGATGGGGGCGGAAAACGGGTGCAGCGCGAGCTTTCGGAGCATAAGCTTACACTGACCTTTCAGGACACAAAGGCGAAGCTGTATCTTATCGGCGAGCTTTATGAGCAGATAAAGTATCCCAAAAAGGATTACAATGTCATCGAGGACGAGGAGGACGAGGACGACCTCTGGGACCCGCTGCATAAGCACGGATTGTAAATTTTTTGTTACAGGCTCTTGCAAAGGCTCGGCGGCTGTGGTATAATGATGTCTGTGAATATTAAAACACGTTGACCAAGAGAGTAAGCTCTTGTCGGGTGCCTTTCAGAGAGTGACTGCATTTTGCTGTGAGCAGTCTCAGGCGGACAAAGCCGAAGTTCACTTGCGAGTGGTCCCGCCGAAGCAGATGCCCCTGTATTTTGTATCGGTTGTAAGCGGGAACGTAAAGCCTGCGTTAAGGGCGCGGGAGTGTTGGCTCCTTTTGACGATAGGTGGTTTATAAGCAAGCATCGGTCTTGTCCTGTTTTGTCGGGACAGGGCTTTTATTTTTAGTCGGTTTATTCATAAGTATTATTATAAATTATAAATGGAGGAAGATCAAATGAAGGAACAGCTCAAAAGCATTGAAGAGCGTGCCAAGTCGGAGCTTTCAAAGGTATCCGATATAAAGCTGCTCGACGAGATCAGAGTCAGGTTTTTAGGCAAAAAGGGTGAGCTTACGGGCATACTCAAGCAGATGGGCAAGCTCTCCGCCGAGGAAAGGCCTGTTATCGGTCAGCTTGCAAACACCGTCCGTGCCGATATCGAAAGCGCTATCGCAGAGAAGCAGGCGCTCATCAAGTCGGCGCTTGCAGAGGAGAAGCTGAAGTCCGAGAGGATAGATGTCACTCTCCCGGGCAGGACACCCAAGGTCGGAAGACCTCACCCGCTGAATGCGGTGCTCGAGGAGGTCGAGGAGGTTTTCCTCGGTATGGGCTTCGATATCGTCGAGGGTCCCGAGGTAGAGAGCGATTATTACTGCTTTGAGGCACTGAATATGCCCAAGCATCACCCCGCAAGAGATACTCAGGATACATTCTATATCAACGAGAACGTGCTGCTGAGAACTCAGACCTCTTCCGTTCAGATCAGGACTATGGAGAAGATGAAGCCGCCTATCAGGATCATCTCCCCGGGAAGAGTTTACCGCTCCGATGCCGTTGACGCTACTCATTCCCCCATCTTCCATCAGATCGAGGGTCTGGTAATAGACAAGGGCGTTACGATGGCAGACCTTAAAGGCACACTGGAGCTGCTGATGAAGCGCCTTTACGGCGAGGACACACAGATACGTCTCCGTCCGCACCACTTCCCCTACACAGAGCCCTCGGCAGAGGTAGACCTTATGTGCTTCAACTGCCACGGCAAGGGCTGCTCGATGTGCAAGCAGGAGGGCTATGTTGAGCTTCTCGGAGCGGGCATGGTCCACCCCAAGGTGCTTGCCGACTGCGGTATCGACCCCGAGGTGTATTCGGGCTTTGCGTTCGGCATCGGCCTCGAGCGTATCACAATGGGACGCTATAACATCAACGATATGCGCCTGCTCTACGAGAACGATATGAGATTTTTGGAGCAGTTCTGACCCCGACAACAGATATAAACGGAGGTAAATATAAATGGATCTTTCTATGAGATGGCTCAGGGACTATGTTGACCTTGATGCCGATGTTAAGAAATTCTGCTCGGATATAACTATCTCGGGCTCAAAGGTCGAATGCTATAACGAGGAGGGCGCTTACCTCAGCAATGTCGTTGTCGGCAGAGTCGAGAGCATAGAGCGTCACCCCGATTCCGACCATATGTGGATAACACAGATCAATGTAGGTGAGGACGAGCCCGTGCAGATCGTTACGGGTGCGCAGAATGTAAAACAGGGTGACTATGTGCCCGTTGCCAAGCATAAGTCAACAGTGCTTCACGAGGGCAAGGAGGTAAAGATCACCAAGGGCAAGCTGCGCGGTGTGGCTTCAAACGGTATGCTCTGCTCGCTCTCCGAGCTGGGGCTCACGGTACACGATTTCCCCTATGCTATAGAGGACGGTATCTTTATCCTCGGCGACGACTGCGACAGGACAATAGGCAAGGATATCAGAGAGGCTATCGGCTTCAACGATACCACGGTGGAGTTTGAGATAACCTCTAACCGCCCCGACTGCCTTTCAGTTATCGGTCTGGCAAGGGAGACTGCCGCTACCTACAATATCCCGCTCAAGGTGAATAAGCCGTCCTTCAAGGGAGTTGAGGGCAATGTGAATGATTACCTCAAGGTAGCTATCCGCAATACCGACCTCTGCAAGAGATATATCGGCGCTATCGTAAAGAACGTGAAGATCGGCCCCTCGCCCCGCTGGATGAGAGAGCGTCTGCGCGCAAGCGGTGTAAGGCCTATCAATAATCTGGTAGATATCACAAACTTCGTTATGCTCGAATACGGCAGACCCATGCACGCCTTTGACCTGAGATATGTCGAGGGCGGCGAGATCAATGTCAGAAATGCGGCAGAGGGCGAGAAGATCACTACCCTTGACGGTGTTGAGCGCACCCTCAGCTCGAATATGCTGGTCATCGCAGACGCAAAGAAGCCTGTTGCCGTAGCGGGCATCATGGGCGGCGAATACAGCGGCATCATGGACGATACCACGACTGTCGTGTTCGAGTCCGCCTGCTTTGACGGGGCTTCGGTAATGACTACCTCAAAGCGCCTCGGTATGCGCACAGACGCTTCGGCAAGGTATGAGAAGGGCCTTGACCCCCATGAGTGCTATGATGCGCTTATGCGTGCCTGCCAGCTCGTAGAGGAGCTCGGCGCAGGCGAGGTCATCAACAACTGGATAGACTGCAACTATCAGTCCGAGGAGCCGCGCACTGTAGAGTTCAGCTCCGAGTGGATAAACCGTTTCCTCGGCACAGATATCCCCGAGGAGCAGATGATCGACTATCTGAACAGGCTGGAGATCAAGGTCGAGAACGGCAGATGCATCTCGCCGTGGTTCAGGATCGACCTCGGTGTCAAGGCGGATATCGCCGAGGAGGTCGCAAGGCTTTATGACTACAACAATATCCCCGATACGATAATCCGCGGCGTTGCCAAGGCACAGCTCACCGAGAAGCAGAAGTTCGAGCGCAGGATAAAGCAGGCAGTGCTTGCAATGGGCGTGAACGAGATCGCAACGTTCTCATTCATCTCGCCTAAGTATTTCGACAAGATCAGGCTGCCGCAGGATTCAAAGCTGCGCAATACCGTAAAGATCATGAACCCGCTCGGCGAGGATACCTCGGTCATGAGAACGACCATGCTGCCGTCGGTGTGCGAGGTGCTTTCGAGGAATTACAATTACCGCAATCCCGAGGCATATGTGTTCGAGATGGGCAATGAGTATCTGCCTGTCGAGGGCGAGGAGCTGCCCGTTGAGCCTGTCCGCCTCTGCATAGGAGTTTACGATACCAAAGACAAGGACAGCTTCGATTTCTTCGACCTGAAGGGCATCATCGAGGGCATAATGAGCAAGGCGGGTGTCCGCAGCTATGAGGTCAGCCGTCCCGACGAGAGCTGCACCTTCGACGAGGCTGCCGCCTTCCACCCGGGCAGGACAGCTGTTATAACCTGCGACGGTGTTCAGCTCGGTATCTTCGGAGAGCTGCACCCCGAGACCTGCGAGAATTACGGCATCGGTGCAAGAGCCTATGCCGCAAAGATAAATATACCCGAGCTGATGGAGAAGGGCAGCAGCGAGCGCATCTATACCCCGCTGCCAAAGTTCCCCGCCACGACAAGGGATATCTCGGTGATGTGTGATGCCGAGCTGCCCTCGGCAGAGCTGGAAAAGGCTATCAGAAACGCTGTCGGCAGCATTTTGGAGAAGGTAACGCTCTTCGATGTCTACACGGGTGAACAGATCGGCGAGGGCAAGAAGTCCGTGTCCTATTCGATCTCGATGCGTTCGCATGAGGGCACGCTCACAGATGAGCAGGCAGACAAGGCTATGGATAAGGTCGTAAAAGCTCTTGCTGCTCTCGGTGCAGAGAGAAGATAACATACGTTTGTTATGTTGAACAAAATTCCGTTATTTGGTTTGTGCAGCGTGACTAATTTTTGCAAAAACTCTTGTACTTTGAGCGCTTTTGGTTTATAATATAGTAAGGTCAATGGTGTGTTCAGTTGACGGTAAGGAGATGAGCGTATGCACGAACAGACAATGGAGTTTTCGGTCGTAAAGGACAACAAGGCAGAGATCAAAAAGAACCTGACGATCATCTATGACGCTCTGAAGGAGAAGGGCTACAACCCGATCAATCAGATAGTAGGTTATATCCTCTCCGAGGACCCGACCTACATAACGACTTACAACAGAGCAAGGAGTCTCGTCCGCCATATAGACAGAGACGAGCTTTTGCAGGAGCTTGTCAGGTCATACCTTGATGTTTGATAATTGAGATTTGAAACCGTGTGACATAAACAGCGGAACGGGCAGAAGTGTCCGCTCCGCTTTATTTTTAATATTTAGTATTTAGTATTAAGTCTGCTGCTGACAGCGGAGGGTGAGGAGTTGTATGGAAAATAATAAAAGAAGGTTTGTCTCAAAAAAGCTGCTGATGTTTCTTGCGGTGGGCTCCTTTCTGGCGGCTGTGTTTGAGGGGATACTGTATTACAGATACTCCAATGTGTTTTTCAATGCGCTGCTTATACTGCAAAACGGCATCAATGCATTTATGTTCAAGCCGAGCATCTCGCTCAGCGATGCGATGCAGTTTTTGGATCAGAACCGAGATGTGCTTCACTCTGCTGCGGGGTATATGTACGGTGTCGCGGTGTTTACAGCACCGTACTGCACGGTCGCGGCAGTATACAGAGTGCTTGAAAATCTGCTGCGGGTGATATTTCGGTTCCGCAAGCACAAAAGCAGGGAGCATATCATCATCTTCGGCTTCAACAAGGACAGCATCGCCATGCTCGGCGGCTGCACCGAGGAGAGCCTTTCAAAGCGCTGCGTACATCTTATTTCCTCTGAGGAGCTTACCGCCGATCAGAAATATACGCTTGGGCGGCGGGGCATTTTCGTCCATTGCTTTGAGCTTTTGAATACGGACGAGCGGGAGCTTGCGGTAATGCTGAAAAAGGCTCAGGCGGATATCGCAGGCAGCATTATCCTGTTCGATGAGAGCCCGATCACGAATTTCTCTCTATTGCAGATATTCAGCTGCCGCGAGGGCGACGGGAAGTTCAGGCTGCGAAGTGATGCAAAGATAACCTGCCGCTGCGACGACGACAGCATTGCCGAGCTTATCGCGGACTATTACGAGGGTGCGGGCGGCGAGAAATGCCTGTACGAGCTGGAGACGGTGAGCATTCCCGAGCTTCAGGTGAGGAAAATGTTCGAGACCGTACCGCTGCACAGCTTTTACTATGAAAGTCAAAAGCCTCTGCGAGAATGGGACATTCGGGTGCTGATACTCGGCTTCGGAGCGCTCGGCAGGCAGGCGCTTATACAGACGGCAGAGCTCGGAGCAGTGCATAAGAGCAACAGGATAGAGATAGATGTATATGATACGGATATAGAGCGTAAGGCAGAGCTCTTTGCCAACCGCCTGAGCGCCGAGGCTTTTGAGGTTGACGGGAACACCGTAAAACTCCGCAGCGGCATAGCAGACGGGGAGCTGAAAGTAAACTGCTGCAAGCTCGATGTTACCTTCAAGAGCTTTATCGAACGGATAAGAGCCGAGAACGAGATCAGACCGTATACCTATGTGTTTATCACGATCGACGATATCGGAGAGGCTGTGAGCTGTGCGCTGCGCCTGAGCAAGCTGCTTGGCGGGAACGTGCCGATCGTGCTGAGAATGGACAGCGACAGGCGGCTGGCGGATTATGTGAACGGCAGCAGCGGCACTCTGTCCTCGGTAAAGCTGCTCGAGGACCGTGAGCAGGTGCTCTCGCTTGATTATATCCTTGCGAAGGAGCTTGACCGTGCAGCAAAGCAGTTCAATTATTTCTACTCGACGATACAGGTAGTTGAAAAGGGCGGGGCTCCCTATGCGAGCAATAGCAGTGATGCCGATGAGCTATGGAGAAGGAACACCATGTTCAGGCGGCGGTCGAGCAAGGCTCTTGCATCGCACGAGCCGATAAAGCAGGTGATGTTTGAAAGGCTTGCGTCCGAGCTCGGGCTTGACAGCGCCGATGCCAAGATAAACGAGCTTATCGGCAGCAGCGGTTCGCTGATGAGCTGCAACGGCAGCACATGGCAGCTCAACGATACTACGGACGGCTTTCTTGCAGCTCTTGAAGCAGACAGCTTTGCAAGCTCTGTCGCTTCTGCCGAGCACCGCCGCTGGTGCTGCTTCACCGCTCTTGACGGCTGGCATTACGGCAGTCAGCGAAACAATGCCTTGAAGATACATAACTGCCTTATGCCGTATGACCGTCTGCTGGAGGATAAGGCGGGCAGAGAGACAGTCGTATACGATCTGATGTCGATGATGGCGAGATACAAGATATCTCAAACGGAACAGAGGGAAGGCTCATGACGAAGATACTGATAGTGGACGATGATATTCATATCGGGAATATGCTTGAAGAAATACTCACCCGTGAGGGCTACAGCCCCTCGCGGGCATATTCGGGGACCGAGGCGCTGCTTTCCATACAGCACTCGAAGCCCGATCTTATACTGCTCGACCTTATGCTCCCGGGGCTCTCGGGTGAACAGCTGCTGCCCCACACCGAGGGTATCCCCGTGATAGTAGTAAGCGCAAAGGCAGATGTTGCCGACAAGGTCGGGCTGCTGATGAGCGGCGCGGCTGATTATGTCACCAAGCCGTTCGATGTTTCCGAGCTGCTCGCAAGGATAACCGTGGCACTGAGAAGCTCTGCGGCTGCCTCGGGGAGCACGATCTCTGCCTGCGGGCTGACGCTCGATCAGGATACCCTTACCGTTAGGGCAGGGAACAGCGAGGTTCGGCTGACAAGGACAGAGTGCGCGATCCTGAAGCTGCTGATGCAGAACGAGGGCAGACCCGTCGGCAGGACAACGATACTCGACAGGATAAGCCTTGACACTCCCGACTGCACCGAGCGGTCGCTGAAACAGCACATCTCAAATATCCGCCGCAAGCTTCACGATGCAGACGGCACCGACCATATCGAGGCTGTCTACGGCATAGGGTTCAGGCTGAGATGATAGGATATCACATTATCACGATCACAAATTACAAATCACAAATCACAAATCACATATACAAAAATGCCGCCGATGACCAAAGATCATCGGCGGCATTGTATTAATATCAGATCAATACTCTATCAAAGCTCGACCTTGCCTGCAACACCGTTTATAACGTAGTAAGCAGCATTGTCCTCGGGCTTGAGATAAACCTCAACAGTCTTTACAGTGCCCTTGTTGTTAGCCTTGAAATCAGCCTTGGCAGCAGCAATGATATCCTCAACAGCAAGATCCTTGCCGTCAAACTGAAGCTGAACGATCTGCTTTGCAGCAGTCTTCTTAGCCTCTGCCTTATCAGCAGCCTTCTTAACTGTCTTCCTTGCGGCAGCAGCGGTCTTCTTAGCAGCGCTGTCAACCTTTGCAGCTGTCTTCTTAGCAGCGGCAGCAGTCTTTCTGCCTGTCTTCTTGGCAGTTTCCTTTACTGCCTCAGCCTCAGTCTTTACAGCGTTTTCAACTGTCTCCATAACATTCTTGTCAGCCATAAAAGTTTCTCCTTCCGATTATTACTAATTACTAAATTAAAAACTATTACTTGTTTACAGCATCCTTGAGAGCCTTGCCTGCCTTGAATGCGGGAACATCCTTAGCATCAACATGGATAGGCTCCTTGGTGGACGGATTGATAGCGTCCTTAGCAGCTCTGTGTCTTACCTCAAAGGTACCGAAGCCTACGAGGGAGACCTTATCGCCCTTCACGAGAGCCTCAGTGATAGTATCCACTACAGCAGCGAGAGCCTTCTCGGCATCCTTCTTGGTGTTGTATCCGCCTTTTTCTGCAATAGCAGCAACAAGTTCAGCTTTTGTCATAAGAATAACCTCCAATAATTAATTTCTGCTTGTATTATAGCCTATTTTGCGCGGTTTGTCAAATCAAAAGGGCTATTTTCCGCCGTTTTTAATAATCTTTGTAGAAATACATAAAATACCATTGCAATGCCCTCAAAATTTTTGTATTTATTAACACAATATTTCGCAGTTCACACAGGCACGAAATACATAAAAGCTCTTAAAAGCGTGATATCCCGTGATGGTAAGACTTTTCTGTGATGCCTGCGGCATAGCCTCGGATACAATTTATTAACATTTCACAGCTCTATGCGGATAGTCAGATCTCCGTCGGCGATCGAGGCGGTTATCCTTCCGCCCATCTGCTCGATAAACGTCCTTGCTATCGACAGCCCGAGACCCGTAGCGCTGCGGGCGGCTTCAACTGTGTAAAACCTGTCAAACAGGCGCTCGACCTGAGTCTGTGTCATCGTCGGGGCTGAATTGGTGAAGGAGACGGTGCAGGGCTTTTCAAGTTTGATGACAAGGTCGCCGCCGGAGTATTTGAGCGCATTGTTCATCAGGTTTGCAAACACACGGGAAAGGGCTGCGCGGTCTACCGAGCGGACGATCTTCTCCTCGCACAGCTGCACCTGCGGGGTTATCCCGCGCTGTGAGAGCGCCGCATAATAGCCCATGATGCAGTCCTCCAGCACGGCACCGATATTCGTTTCCTCGGGAGGGTTCAGCCCTTCGTTCGAGAGTATCACGGAATATCGGAACAGCTCCTCTGTCAGCTGCCGCATCGCCTCTGCGCGTCCCTCGATTATCCTCAGATAGTTTTCAAGCTCCTTGGATTTCTGCATCGGCTTCATCACATCAAGATATCCCATGATCGCCGTGAGCGGTGTGCGCAGGTCATGGGATATGTTCGTAACAGCTTCCTTCAGCTCACGGTCGCCGTTGATGTAACGCAGCTGCTCTTTCCTCAGCTCCCGCAGTCTGCGGTCAAGCTCGAGGGCAAGGCGCTGCATCCTGCCGTCGGAGGTGGTTATGCCGATCACTGTGTTCGTATCCTCGTTAAGGATAAAATCAAGCTGGGAGAGTATCTCATCGGCTGCACGGCGAAGCATGATTATTTTAAAAACGAGCAGCCCGATAATGCCGATCAGCACAATGATAAGAATATAGATCAAATGCACTCCCCCTATCAGAAAAATGTCAGCTTATATTGAGCCGCCTGTATATCCGAAGCCCCGCCGATGTCAGCAGCAGCACCGTTATCAATGTGTATACAGGCACAAGATAAATGTCTTTCTCATGGTCATTGAAATAGTCTGCCTGCGCCTGCTTATACAGCGTTAAGTCCTTCGGAGCATTGCTGCCTGATACGCGCTCGGATTCTGCCTGCGCCCATTTCCTGCGGCTCGCAAAGGTAGGAGCGAGCACCTCGTCGGCAAGCTGATACTGCCCGACAGGGAAGGAGTAAGCGGCAAGCTTTACCGTCAGGCGCTCGAACCCGCTTATATACTCCGTATTGCGCACAAGCGAACCGTTATATTGGTATTCATAGCTGTTATATAATCGCATACACATATTCATGCTCAGAACATTTGCACCGAGAAAAAGGGCAAGAACGACGATGATGACCCATGTCCGCGAGGACAGCACGGTGCTTATCACAGCCGCAAGCACCCCCGAGAAGATCATACTACAGGCAAGTATCATGAGCTGCTTCGGCAGACTGCTCGTAAAGAGCCCCGAGCCGTGATAAATGAATAATGGCAGCATTGATATAAATAAGTATACCATACCGAGTGCTGCTGCTGCAAGTGTTTTTGAAAAAAATATTTGCGCCCGCGTATAGCCTGTGATGATGCGGCTGCGGACCGTGCCGAAGCTGTTGTCGAGAGAAAGCGCGAAGGCGATGAAAACGCAGGTGACTGCGGGAAGGATCATCTGCGAGGACAGCTCGAACTGACCGAGCCTTGCCGTCCACAGAGAGAACACACCGCAGGCGACAGACAGCACGAGCCCGAAAAGAGTCTCGCTGCTGAAAAGTGCGTTCCTGAAGTCGATGCGAAAAAGCCTCAGCATAATATCAGCCCCCTGTCAGAATATGTTTTTTCTGCCAAATACCTCCGCCCCGATGACCGAGACGGTCAGTGCGAGTGCCAGCGAAAAGATCGGGTAAAACGGCTGCTTCACTGCCATCTCACGGTCGAAGTTCACACCCTCTTCAAATGTATCTACAGTGTCGATATCACGTCCGAACAGCCAGACGGAACGGTTCAGGCTGTTTATCTGCCCGTAAGGGTCAAGCAGATAGAGCCCCGAGAGCAGCTTTCTTGCGGCACCGCCGACATATCGCGGATTCGGCTGCTCGCGGTACTGGATATATCCGTCATCGAAGTCCTGCTCCCACAGCGGATATTTGTCGGTATCCGTCGCTTCGGAGGGGCTGCTGTAGTATACCGTCTCTGTCCGCAGTTTTTTCTCATCGAGCCTATGGAACATCGCCTCGGCAGCGATCACCGCCCCCACAGCTGACAGGATAAGGACGAACGTGCAGACGGTCGTGCTGCGCAGGCAGGCAGTAATGCATACCGCCGCCGTATTCACGAACAGTGTCACGCCGAGATAGATAAGCGAAAATATAACAAGCCTGCCGCTGCTGAAAGATGATAAGCGAATAAAACTGCAAGCCGTATAAAACGGCACTGCGAACAGCAGATACAGCACTGTGCAGCAGACAGCTGCCGAGATGATGTAGGAGAAGAACACCTGCCGTCCCGTAAAGCCGCAGATGATCTTGTTGCGCACAGTGCCGTCTGCTGTTTCACGGCTCGTGATGAACATTGAATAAGCGGCTGTCAGGAGTATCGCGTATATCGGGAACTGCATATATCCCTTGTTGTCCGTCCCGATGCCTCCCGCCGCGCCGATGATAAGCATCAGCGCCGCAGTCGGTAAGAACAGTCTCCCGAAATAAAAATGCCGCAGATCTGTTTTTATCAGCCTGTACATATAATGCCTCCTTTGCTGTACGGATTTTCGTACTTTTAGTTTATGTTCCTCTTGCAGAACACAACACATCCCGCGACAGACAGCACCAGTATGAATGCGAGCGAATACAGCGGATAATATGGCAGGGTGCGGGCTGTATCGAATATATGCTCCTCGACCGTTTCGGGATCAATGGATTCACCGTTCTTCAGGAGCTCTTCCACATCGAAATCAACATAAATACTCATGATACGGTCAAGCGCCGAGATCTGGCTGTAGGGGTCGAGATAGTAAAGCGTGCGCAGCACCTGACGCTTTGCGCCGCCGATATAGGCTTGGTTCGGCTGCTCCGGATACTGTACATAGATATCAAGGTCGCTGATGTATTCAAGCGGGTATTTATCTGTATCCTCTGCGAGCGAGGGGTCCTGATACTCTACGGAGATAACATCGGATTCGGGTTCGCTGAGCCTGTGATACAGCGGTTCGTTGAGCATAACAAAGCCGATCGCCGCCGCAAGCAGCGCTATAGATGCTACAGGCAGATAGCTGATGCACATTGACAGGCATACGCTTCCAACAGTCGTCAGCAGCGTGATGCAGAGGATAATAAGCGAAATAAGGATCAGCCGCTCATCGGTCATGTGCCTGATATACAGGGTCTTGCCAATGCAGAAAAAAGGCAGGCTGAAAAGCAGGTAAAGCACAAAGGAGCAGATCAGCGACGAGATAAGGAAGGACGCGAACACCGACCTGCGTGAGTAGCCGAGTATCAGCTTGCCGCGGAGCGTGCCGTCGTGGTTCTCGCGCCCGCAGTTGAGCAGCGTCACAGCCGAGACAACGAGCACGGTGAATATCGGGTGCTCGATCGAAAAGCCGTATTCGGACGATGTATTCCCGCCCGAGAAGCCGAAGTACAGAACAGCTGCGGCTGCGGCAAGAAATATCTTATTGAAGGTCAGGAACCTGAGATTTGTTTTTATAAGCTTTATCATTGAGATCATCTCCGTTTTGCTGTACGAATTTTTGTACTTTTGCAGTGTCATTCTATATTTTTCTTTCTGAATGCCGCTGTGCCGACTGCGGCAGCGGCGAATGCGGTGAGCAGTGTTATCAGAGGCAGGACGTTCCTGCGGCCGAGCAGGTACAGGGTGAATTCGCGTCCATGCCAGACATTGCTCTGCGGGGCTGCCTTGATATCGTCCTCGGTAAACAGCTGTGAATTGAAAAGCCCCGCCGCCGTGTATATCCCGCAGACGGGATCGAGCTCATAGATGAGCGTATACACGCTGCGCACGCTGCCGCTGATATAACTGTCGTTGGTATGGAAGATCTCCTGCGTCTGATCGCTGCCGTCGGCAGTCACGGTGTGCTCGACCGTTAAGAAGGTCTCGGGCTCGGAAAGCCTTCTGTCCGCAAACGAGCCGAGCATATACAGTGCGAACAGCAGCAGCAGGCTCAGCACGATCGCCTTGGCGGGTCTCATCAGCAGGCAGGTGAGCAGGCACATTATCGCTGTGATGCAGATGCAGGAGGCAAGCAGTATGAACACCGTCTTTAAAAGCACGGCGGGCTGAAATCTCGATACAGCCTTGTCGTAAGTCACCACCCCGAAGGGTATCAGGAACAGCACCTGCAATTCGACCGCCGTTACCGCAGAGCTCAGCAGCTGCGCTATGAAAAACTGCCCCTTGCCAAAGCCCATAACGAGCTTGCTGCGCACCGTGCCGTAATAAAACTCCCGACAGAGCATCATGGATACAAATGCCGCGATGACCGTCTGCTCCACAAGCAGCAGGTAGCCGTCAACGCTGTAGTGATCGGGGCTGCCGCTTTCCTTTACCGTTTCAAGTCCCGTAACGGCACCGAGGGCTATCGAAAGCAGCGCAGCGGCTATATACAGTCCCGAGCCGAGGTGCAGATATCTTGAATTCTTGTAAAGCCTCAGCATCGCCAAAGCTCCTTTCAGTTCACATTTTTCTTTCGTATTATCATAGCTCCCGCGCTTACAGAGAGTACTATTATCCCGAGAGCGCAGAGCGGCAGCCTGTAAGCAGTTGAGATATCGACCTCGCTGACAGACATAACGCGGTCATCTTCATACCACGAAAGTGTCTCTTCAAGCTCCTGCTTAGATTTGAAGCCGTACTCTGTCATCTGCTTGAAGCCGTGCCAGCGGTAGGCGGTCATCGGGTCGAGCGAATTGATGACCCAGAGTATCTTTCTTTCTGCACCGCCGACATAGAATCGGTTCGGCACCTCTGCCTCGATGATATCTCCCGTTTCAAGAAGCATATCTGCCTCCTCGGGGGTAAGTGCTTCGCCTGTAGGCGCATATCTTTCCTCGATAGAGTATTCGGGGTGATAGAGCGAGGTGTGCGCCATTGATACAAAAAGCATATCTGCACTCAGCAGCAGCAGACTGATGATAAGTGCTGTCGCTTCATTTCTGCAAAGAGCGCTTATCACCGTAGTCACTGTCGAGATGACCGCAAGTCCTGTCAGCATAAAGCCGAAGTACCGCAGCAGCATATCTGCATCGAACTGCATGAAGTATTCTCGGGCGAAAAGGAACATCGTCAGGCACATAGCCGCAAATATCAGCAGCATCGACACGAGCCCGCCTATCAGCTCTGCCATGAAGACCTGTGTCTTGCGCACACCTGTGATGAGTATATTTCTCAGTCCGCCGCTGCGCTGCAGAGCCGCGGGAAGTATCGCGCAGAAGGCGGCGATGATATAGGGCAGTGTCATGAATGCATCGGTGTCTCCGCCCAGACTGTTCGGTTTCATATCAATTGACTGCCACACTCCGCAGAGGGCTGCCATCACCGCCGCCGCCGCGAACCATCTGCTGCGCAATTGCAGGCGGAGTATTGTCTTTACGGTATTGAACATATGCTTCTCCTATTGATACAATACAAGATAAGATAAAAAGATCGTATCCGTTTTGTCAGTTTATATTTCTCTTTCTGAATATCAGCAGTCCCGCAGCCGTGAACACGAGCATCTCGGGCAGCAGCCACGCGGGATACCGCCATGTTTCGAGCTGAGTTTCAAGAGCAAAGTCCTTGTCCCACGTCATCTTCTTTGCTTCATAGTAGTCTGTTATCTTTTGCTCGTCATCCTCGCCGAAAGCCATGATCCAGGTGTTGAGTATGCTGCCCGCATCTTTGGCTGCCGAAACAGGCATCAGGTAATAGGCAGTTTTGTAAAAGCTGCGGACAGGCTCTTCTTTATACAAAGCGTTTTTCTCAAAGCTTTTTTCTTCATTGGTTTTCGCTCCCTCCTCGCTGAATTCAACGACAGATTTTTCAGTCATCTCGGGGAACATGAGCCGGCGGCGAAGCTGACTTGAAGCATAGTCAAAGCCCAGTGCAAGGGCGGCACATACGATGATCGAAACGGTGCGCATCCTTACAGTCATGCAGACGAGCGTGAACAGCACCGACGACCCGACCATCGACAGCAGTATCAGCCCGAAGCCCTTTATCAGATATCCCGCCGAATACAGAGAGAAGAAATACTTATATGCAAGCAGAAAATACGGCAGCGTGATACACGCGAACAGCAGCACGGCGATAACAGCCGTCAGTATCAGCTGCGAGAGATAGAAATGTCCGCGCTTATAGCCTACAGTCAGCTTGCTGCGTACAGTGCCCTCGCTGAATTCCGAGCCGATAAACACGGCAGCAAGCGCTCCGCACAGCATGATCGCTATGATGTAGGGGAAATCCTCAAGCTGAAAGCCGTGGTCGGCAGTTACGGGCTTGTCATGCCCGAGCCCCAGTATTATCCCCATAATAACGCAGAACACTGCCGAGACCGCAAACCACAGCGAGAACAGCCGCGTTCCGAGCTGGACTTTAAGGAGCCTAAGCATTGGTCTCGCCCCCGACCAGATCAATGAAATAGCTCTCCAGGCTCTCGTCTGCCTCGCTTACCGAGAGCAGCTCGCAGCCCTCGTCCATCAGTGACTTTGTAAGCTGCGTTATCGAGATCCGCCCATAGATCTTTGCCTCGGTCCCCGAGATCATCTCGTATTCCATACCGAGCCTGTCAAGCACTCTTGCCAGCGCCTTTGTATCTGTGACCTGTGCCTTCATGCACTTGCGGGTCTGCTGTTCGAGCTCCTCGGCGCTTATCTCCTTGACTATCCTGCCGCGGTCAACAAAGCCGTAATGCGTGGCCAGCAGCGCCAGCTCGGAGAGTATATGGCTTGAGATCAGCACCGTTATGTTTTTCTCACGGTTGAGCTTCAGTATAAGCTCGCGTATCTCCACGATGCCCTGCGGGTCAAGGCCGTTGATCGGTTCATCGAGCAGCAGAAAATCGGGGCTGCCCGCAAGCGCGACCGCAATACCGAGGCGCTGCTTCATTCCGAGCGAGAAGCGCCTTGCCTTTTTCTTGCCCGTATCCGCAAGCCCGACCAGCTCGAGCAGCCTGTCTATCTCATCATCGGCAGGCAGCCCCAGCAATGAATACTGCACCCGCAGATTCTGCCTTGCAGTCATGTTCAGATAGATCGCGGGCTTCTCGATGACCGCGCCCATTCTCCTGCGTGACCTGACTACAGAGCGGTCGGTATAGTCGATGCCGTAGAGCGAATAGCTCCCCTCGGTAGGCTCCTGCAAGCCGCATACCACCCGCATCAGTGTGGTCTTGCCCGCACCGTTCCTTCCGACGAGCCCGTAGACCGAGCCCTTAGGCACTTTCATCGTCAGACCGTCAAGCGCGATATACTTGCGGTAACGCTTGTGAAGATCGTTTGCTGTCAGAACATATTCCATAATAAGTCCTCCTGTTCTTTGTTCTTTGTCATCAGTATAGCATTCAAGGGTCAAGAAAGCGGACAAGAAACTGTCAAGAAATAGTCAAGATTTCTCCGAGCCCTGTCGGCACCTCACGGGGAAACACAAAGACACTTCTGCCGTGTCCGGGCAGAAGTGTCGGTCATGCATAAATGCAGTCATTTATCAAGCGTATTCATAGTGACCCTGGCATCGGGAAAGTGCTCCTCGGCGTACCTTCTCATCAGCTGCATTCCTTCGATGTGGTTGCTGTGGATATTTATGTGTTCGGGCGCTATACCGTGCTCGCTCATGTATGCAAGAATGTCAAGCCCCGTGTGAGCACCGCCTAAGCTGTAATCAAGCGTTACAAATTCAAATCCGGACCTGCCGAAAAGCCTGAAAAGCAGCAGGCATTCCTCGTAGCTCCTTGCGCATTCAAAGCCCTTCGGGAATTCTCTTGTGTCGTCAACAAACAGCTTCAGTCCCATACCGTGTCCTCCTGTGACTTGTGTTTATCGGAACTCAAATGTCAGGCTGCTTTTAAAGCCCTTGAGCGGTATGCGGTATTTCTCCATCAGCAGCGGCCCGCAGGAATTTGAGCCCACGCCTGCCATTGCAAAGTCGGCACAAATGACCGTATACCCGCACTTTTCAAGCTCAAAGCGGTGCGCTGTGTCCGCAAGCTGTTCCTCGGTGTATTCGCTGACATTGAACGAGAAGCCCTCTGCTGATGTTACCGTGATCTCGCCGCAGCCGCTCACCGTAAGGCGCTTTGTCCCGCAGTGAGAGGAGTTTTCCTGCGGCCTCAGATACGGCTCGTACATATCGGCGGCTTTCTCTTTGAAGCGCCCCATTCGGCTTGCCTGATGCTTGTCGCAGTAGCTCTCAAAGGGACCGTACCCGTAATAATCGACGGTATCATACCTGTTGTCAACAAACAGCCTAAGCCCGAACCGCGGAAGAATTTGCAGCTTTTCATCATCAGCGTCAAGCGCGGCACTAACGGTCAGCCTGCCGCTGCCGTCGATGCGGTAATCGGCGGATATCCTCGCAAACGGGCGGAAAATGCTCCTGCCGTATGATGTCTCCGCGTGTATCACCGCGCAGCCGTCCTTCACGGAAAGCTCGGTGGAGTATACCTTTACGGTATAGTCCCGCAGATACAGCCGCACCCAGTCATTGCGCATCGTGTCGTTGTCGGTGGGGGCGCGGAAGAAGTTGTAGTCCATCGGCTTGCAGAGAATGCCGCAGCCGTCCTTTTCTATCTGTGAGATGACCCCTCTCCTTCGGTCGAATGTGTATCTGATGCCTCCTGCGGTCACTTCATAGCTCAGCGGGCTCTCCGTGACCTCGGGCGCACTGCCGTCAAAGCTGTCCTCGGCGGCGGCTGCGCTTGTCAGCTGCATCTGATCGAAACATACCTCGCTGCCGTCTGTGCGTGATGTGAATATGAATCGGATATATGTATCATTGCTGCGGCTGCCGACAGTCGGAACGGAAATGACGCACTCGCCCTCGGGCGGCA
This sequence comes from uncultured Clostridia bacterium, assembly GCA_946613705.1. Lineage (GTDB taxonomy): Bacteria > Bacillota > Clostridia > Oscillospirales > Ruminococcaceae > FB2012. The sequence goes on along the minus strand of CAMOFU010000008.1, from coordinate 6,966 downwards.
GCTCAAAGCTCACCTCGCCCTCAGTCAGAATGCCGTCTTCATCCGTGATCTCATAACGGCAGAGATAAAGCTCCTCCGCGCTTACGAAGTGCAGCATAGAGCGCAGGGTGAAGCTGCCGTCAGCATTCATGCTTACTCTTATCGGGCGGTATACCTGCTTTACCTCCCTGAGTCCCGTATGCGGTGTCCTGTCGGGATAGCACAGCCCGTCGCAGCAAAAATTCCCGTCATGGTGCAGCTCGGAGAAATCGCCGCCGTAGCCGTATTTGATCCCGCCGTCCTCGGTCCTTCCGATCGGGAAGGCATGGTCGCACCATTCCCAGACGAGCCCGCCCATAAATCTGTCGGAGGACATAAACGTCAAATAATAATCCTCAAGGTCGCCCGAGCTGTTGCCCATAGCATGACTGTATTCACAGAGCAGCAGCGGACGCTTTTCTTTCTCGTTTTCAAGATACTTCTTCATATCGGGGATCGGCATATACATCTCCGATACCATATCCAGCACATCGTCGGGAGTATCGTCGAGCCTGTGCGTGCTCTCGTAGTGAACGGGACGTGTGCTGTCGAGCTGCTTTATCAGCTCTGCCCCGAGCCTGAAATTCCCGCCCCAGCCGCTTTCGTTGCCCAGCGACCAGATCACAACGCACGGACGGTTCACGTCACGGCATACAAGCAGCCTCTCGCGGTCGGCTATTGCCTCGCGGAACATCGGGTCGCTCGCAATAAGGGCTATGCCGTTGTAGGTGCCGCCATCTCTCGTCCAGCTCAGGTCCTGATAAATGTTCACGCAGCCGTGGCTCTCGATATCCGCTTCGTCGATCACATAGAAGCCGTATTCGTCACAGAGCTGATAAAACAGCGGCGCATTCGGATAGTGCGAGGTGCGTATCGAATTGATGTTGTGTGCCTTCATCAGCTCGAGGTCGCGCCGCAGCCTGCCCTCGTCTGCCGCATAGCCCGTGTCGGGATAGCTGTCATGTCGGTTCACCCCGAAGAGCTTGACCTTTTTCCCGTTGACGGTGAATATCCCGTCCTTTATCTCGGTGCTGCGGAAGCCCACCCTTTCGCAGACCGTCTCATGCTCCGAGCTGATAACGAGCCCGTAGAGGAAGGGGCGCTCGGCGCTCCACAGCTTAACGTTCTCAATGTGCGCAGTGAACGGCGACCCTTCCGATACAGTGCCCTCGCAGAGCGTTTTATCACCGTCCCTAACAGCGACTCTTGCAGCCGTCCCCCTGACCGAAACGGTAAGCTCGCCGTTCATGTCGGCGGTTATCCGCAGATCCTCTATCCGCTCCTCGGGGCGGGAGAGCATATATACATCTCTGAATATCCCCGAGAGCCTGAACTTGTCCTGATCCTCGAGATAAGTCCCGTCGCACCATTTCAGCACGATGCATATGATCTCGTTGCTGCCCTCGTGCAGCAGCTCCGTGATGTCGAACTCGCTCATTCGGTGCGAAACCTGTGTGTAGCCCGCGAAGCTGCCGTTCACGAACAGATACATACAGCTGTCAGCGCCCTCGAACACCAGCACTCGGCGCAGTCCGTCGGGCAGATAGGTGTAGAAGCGGCGGTATACGCCCGCAGGGTCATCGTCGGGGACGAACGGCGGGTCGAAAGGTATCGGGAAGTTTACATTGGTGTACTGCGGCCTGTCAAAGCCGTGCAGCTGCCAGTTGGACGGCACGGGTATCGTATCCCCGAACCCGATATCGGCAAGCTCGTTCGGCAGATCAATGATGCTGCCAAAGTATGCAAAGTCCCAGCTGCCGTTGAGCAGCTCGAACCTCTGCGACTGTTCACGTCCGACGAACAGCTCCTGCTCGGGAGCGAAAGGTATAAAATATGCCCTCGGCTCAAGAGTGCCGACAGAGAGAACACCCGTGTTCTCATGGCAGCAGAGCAGGCTCTTTGCAGAGCCCTTTTCAGAGATCGCAGCAATATCCATTTACTGTACACTTCCTTCCGTGTGTTTTGGTCTATTCGCAATTGTCTATCCTGTATAGCCTTCTGAATTCGGAGGGCGTGCAGCCCTTCTGGTCGCGGAAGACGCGGTTGAAGGTCGTAAGGCTCGAAAACCCCGACTGCATCGCAGCATCGGTCACCGAGATATCCTGATTTACAAGCAGCAGCTCCGCCGCCTTTATCCTTCGGCGGTTGAGGAAGTCCACGAACGATGTGCGGCAGTGCTTTTTGAACAGCCTTGAAAAATGATACTTGCTGTAGCCCGCCATATCCGCCAGCTCGTCAAGCGTGATCTGCTGAGTGTAGTTCTGCTCGATGTAGCGCAGCAGCGAGCCGAATTTCTCGTCATATGCGCCCTCTGCACCCGTAAAGCGGTATTCCTTTATCCTCACGAGCAGCGTAAGCAGCTTCAGGTGGATATAGACCTCGGCCATATCCCGTCTGCTGCTGTAAAGAGTGTATATCTCCGTGATGAGCTCCGAAAGCTGCGAACACAGCTCCCTGTCCTCGGAGTGCCTGATGTGAACGGGTGCCGAGAGCACGGGCTGAAGATCTTCAAGCGCAGGATTGTCCGCAAAGCAGCGGTTGTCTGCAAGCAGTATCAGCCTCCTGCCCCTGTGAGTGTTCAGCGAGTGCAGCGTTCCCGCAGGTATCACAAGCAGGTCGCGCTCCTCGAGCAGATACTCCCTGCCGTCACAGACCGCCTCAAAGGGATTTACCAGAGGGAGTATCATCTCGACCGCATTGTGCCAGTGCAGGGGATAGCGCTCCTCTTCGTTGTTGTCATATATCAGTATGCTTTTGTCGTCTGCGAAATCGACGGTCTCAAATTCACCGTCAAGATGCTTGATCATATGCAAGCCCCCGTTGTCATTCAAGCTCAAACGCGCCTGTGTAGAGCTGATAGTAGGTGCCCTTCTGTGCGATCAGCGCATTGTGATCTCCGCGCTCGATTATCCTGCCGTGTTCAAGGACCATTATAACGTCGGAGTTCATAACGGTGGAAAGCCTGTGTGCGATAACGAATACCGTCCTGCCCTCCATCAGCTTATCCATACCGCGCTGAACTATAGCCTCCGTTCTCGTATCTATCGAGGAGGTCGCCTCGTCCATTATCATTACGGGCGGGTCGGCAACTGCCGCACGCGCTATGGCGATCAGCTGTCTCTGCCCCTGCGAAAGGTTGGAGCCGTTGTTGGTCAGCTGAGTGTCATACCCGTCGGGGAGCCTTGTGATAAAGTCGTCCGCGCCCGAGAGCTTCGCCGCCGCTATGCATTCCTCGTCTGTGGCATCAAGTCTTCCGTATCGGATATTCTCCATTACCGTCCCCGTAAACAGGTTGGTCTCCTGCAAAACAAGCCCGAGTGAACGGCGCAGATCGTGCTTCCTGATCTTGTTGACGTTTATGCCGTCATACCTGATCTTGCCGTCCGCGATATCATAGAAGCGGTTTATCAGATTGGTTATCGTCGTCTTGCCCGCACCCGTCGCGCCGACAAATGCCACCTTCTGCCCCGGCTCAGCATACACGGTAACATCGTGCAGAACGTCCTTGCCCTCTTCATAGGCAAAGTCAACATTTTCCATTCTCACGTCGCCGCGCAGCGGGATATATGTCACAGAGCCGTCGGCAGAATGCGGGTGCTTCCATGCCCACTGCTTTGTGTGTTCCGAGGTCTCGACAAGGTTCCCGTCCTTGTCGGTCTTAACATTCACGAGCGTTACATAGCCCTCGTCGTCCTCGGGCTTCTCGTCCATGAGCGCAAAGATCCTCGTCGCGCCCGCCATGCCCATTACAACGGCGTTTATCTGCTGCGATACCTGATTGATGTTTCCCGTGAACTGCTTTGTCATGTTGAGGAACGGGATTATTATGCTTATCGAAAGCGGCAGTCCCGAGATGCTTATGTTACCCAGCCCCGAGAGCAGGAACAGTCCGCCCGCCATGGCGATCAGCACATAGAGTATGTTGCCTATGTTCATGATGATCGGTCCCAGTGCGTTGGCGTAGGCATTTGCCCTGTAGCTGTCCTCGAACAGCGCCTCGTTTATCTCGTCAAAGGCATCGGAGCATTCCTGCTCGTGGCAGAACACCTTGACTACCTTCTGACCGTTCATTATCTCCTGGATATAGCCCTCTGCCTTACCCATCGACATCTGCTGGCGGATAAAGTATTTGGCAGAGCCGCCGCCGATCTTCTTGGATACGAACATCATGAATATAACGCCGATCACGACAACTATTGTCATCCATACGCTGTAGTAGAGCATTATCCCGAATACACAGAGCACTATCGCCGCCGACTGTATCAGCGAGGGGAATGCCTGCGAAACGAGCTGCCGCAGCGTGTCGATATCATTTGTGTAGTAGCTCATGATATCGCCGTGCTTGTGAGTGTCAAAGAACTTGATCGGAAGGTTCTGCATCCCATCAAACATCGCAATACGCATCTTGCTGAGAAAGCCCTGCGTCATATAAGCCATAAGCTGGGTCTGCACGGTGATCGCAATTATCGAAAGCACATAGAAGCCGATGAGCAGCAGCACCTTCGGGATTATCTCGGAGCTTGCCGATGCCCAGTCGCCCGTGTCCACCCACTTCTCTATGATAGAGATAACGTTCTGCACGAATATCGCGGGTATAGAGGACGCGACCGCCGAGAACAGCATACAGAACACTGCCAGCGGCACGAGCCTCGGATAGAAATGGTAAAGCATACTTACCACGCGCTTTAATGAGTTGCCGTTGAATGCGGGCTTTGCTCTCTGCCTGTCACTCATCGCCCTCACCTCCGTTCGTCTGCTGCTCGTATACCTCGCGGTATATGCTGCTCGTTTCGAGCAGCTGCCCGTGAGTGCCCTGAGCGGATATCCTGCCGTTGTCCATAACAACTATCAGGTCAGCGTCCTGTACAGAGGATATCCTCTGCGCTATGATTATCTTCGTCGTTTCGGGGATATAGTCGCGGAAGCCCTGACGGATAAGCGCATCGGTCTTGGTGTCCACTGCGCTCGTTGAATCGTCAAGGATAAGTATTTTCGGCTTTTTGAGCATTGCTCTTGCGATGCAGAGCCTCTGCTTCTGTCCGCCCGAAACATTCGAGCCGCCCTGCTCTATCCTTGTCTCATAGCCGTCGGGGAACAGGCTGATGAACTCGTCGGCCTGCGCTATCCTGCATACCCTTTCAAGCTCTTCCTGAGAAGCGTTCGGGTCGCCCCAGCGCAGGTTCTCGGCTATCGTGCCTGCGAAAAGCAGGTTCTTCTGCAATACCATAGCCACCGAGTTCCTGAGCGTTTCGATGTTGTAGCTCCTTACGTCCTCGCCGCCTACCTTTACGGTCCCCGAGGTAACGTCATACAGCCTCGGTATCAGCTGCACAAGGGTAGACTTGCTCGAACCCGTTCCGCCGATTATTCCCACAGTCATGCCCGAACGGATATGCAGGTCGATATCGGCAAGCGCATATTTTTCGGCATTCTCCGAATACTTGAAGTTTACACCGCTGAAATCCACGGAGCCGTCCTTTACCTGACCGACAGGCTTCTCGGGATCGTGCATCGCGGGCTCCTCACTGAGCACCTCACAGATACGCTTTGCCGATTCTGCCGACATCGTGATGATAACAAAGATCATCGAAAGCATCATCAGCGAGATAAGTATCTGCATTCCGTAGGTCAGCATGGCAGAGATCTGCCCTACATCTACATCGCTGCCGCGCCCGCTGATGATCATATTCGAGCCGACGATCAGCACAAATGCCATATTGAAATAGATGCAGAACTGCATGAGCGGCATATTGAGAGCAACGATGCGCTCTGCTCTTGTGAAGTCCTTGCGGATATTGTCGGCAGCCGCAGTGAAGTTCTTTTTCTCGTAGTCCTCGCGCGAAAACCCCTTGACCACGCGCATAGCCCTTACGTTCTCTTCGATCGATTCATTCAGCTTGTCGTACTTGCGGAAAACGCTGCGGAATGCGGGCATAGCCTTTTTGCTGACGAGAAACAGCCCCACACCGAGCAGCGGCACGACCACCACGAAGGTGCCTGCAAGCTTGCCGCCCATGATATATGCCATAACGATAGCAAACACCAGCATTATCGGGCTTCTCACCGCAGTGCGTATTATCATCATGTACGACATCTGCACGTTCTGTACGTCGGTCGTAAGCCTTGTTACGAGCGATGTTGACGAGAACTTGTCGATGTTCTTGAAGGTGTAGGTCTGTATCTTCGAGAACACGTCCTTTCGGACATTCTTGGCAAAGCCCGCCGATGCTCTCGAACAGGTAAAGCCCGCCGCAGCACCGAAGCTCAGCGAAAGCAGAGCCAGCACCGCCAGAAAGATGCCCGTCCCCACGACCTCGCCGATCTCGACACCGTTTTTGATATCGTTGACAAGGTTGGCGGTGATGAAGGGAATGAAGATCTCGATGACAGCCTCGCCGACAATAAAAATGAGCGTAAGAATAGTCGGCTTTTTGTATTCACGGATACATTTGGCTAATTGTTTAAGCAAAAGAAAGCCCCTCCTTTTTTCTCTCTCCCCGAAGCAGGAGAGCACTGTATTAATTGTTCCTATTAACCTTTTAATTATAACGCGGCAGTAAATATATGTCAAGAGAATTATTTGATGATTATAATGAACAAAGTATAAATGTAAGGAGCATAATGATATACAAAATGATACGGCTCAGATGCCGTCCCTGCCTTTATATATCCGATGCACACAATGCAGGATATTAACAGGCAGAATGCGAAAACACCACCGAACCCCATTTACTTAAAGTCCCGCCGATGTCCGATCCGGAGCGCGGCAAAGCCTGCCTCTTGCTCAATGCAGGACGCGACGGCATTGCGCAGTCGCCGCTGCGACCGATCCGGAGCGCGGCAAAGCTTGCCTCTTGCTCAATGCAGGACGCGACGGCATTGCGCTGTCGCCGCCTTAGTGTAAAATGACTGTAGGCCGATCGTGACCTGAAAAGAGAAAACATCAAA
>CAMOFU010000007.1 GCA_946613705.1 uncultured Clostridia bacterium | reverse complement strand
CCGACGGGTACGGACCGCTCCGTGAAGAAGCAATGACCGACAGGCATAAAATAAGATAAGAAAAGGCAATACCGTACAGTGACCGTTCGGTATTGCCTTTTTTACGTTCACCCGATCAGCGAACGTATCTTCTCGGTGAGCCGCTCCGCCGCAGCCTTTTCCCTGTCAGACATCGGCTTCTTCTTCATCTGACCTATCAGCCTGACATATGCCCATAAAGCTGCATCCCTGTCAGTCCTTTCGATCTCTGCCTCATCGTCTGTATGCAGGTAATGCCTGATAAAGCATTTATAAAACTCAGCAGCCGTCTGTATAGTGATACCCATGAAATCCTCTATGATCTTCGGGTCGAGCTCAGCATAGCCGACATAGAACAGATACATACTGCTGATGTCTGCGATCGGGTCGCCCACAGCCATTCTGTCAACGTCTATGAACATCGGCTCATTGTTGCAAAGGAACACGTTTCCCGTGTGAAGATCGCCGTGAACAAGGAATTTAGGCTCGGGGAGCGCGGCTGTCTTTTCATAGAGCTTCTTCTCGAGCTCCGCGTCCAGCCCTGCCCTTTTTATCCAGTTCTCCATATAGGCGCGGCCGCTCGGGAAAAGCTTAACGTCATCGGGAGCAGTCGTATGTATCTGTCGGGCGATATCCGCCATCATGCCCGCATAGTAATCGGTGTGCTCGGGATTCCTTGCTATGAGCTCGGAAATGGTCTTGGCATCTATCAGCTCAAACATAGCTCCGTAGCCCTTCCCGACCGATACTATGCCGAAGGATATAGCCGTCGGCAGACCAAGCACGAAAACGCTCCTTGCAAGCGCTATCTCACGCTCAACGTCCCTGTAGGTGTTTTTCTCGTTGTATACCTTTACTATCAGCTCGTCATCATAACGGTAGACCTCTGCCTTGGCACCCTTGCCTATGCGTTCGCAGCCCGAAACATCTATCTTGCGGTATTCCTTGTACTTGGTCTTTGAGGTGTCAAAGGTCCCCGGCCAGATGTAGTTTATACGGTCGATATACTCCTTGTAGGCACCTGTCTTGTTGAGCTGCATCTCGACATACTCCGCCACCGTCCTGTAGTACCACTTGTGACGGCTCGGATCCTTCTGGTGCAGTTGATCCCATATCTTGTCACCCATTTCGCCGTATGCGCCCGCAAGCGAACGCAGATTGGACAGCTTATCCGCCAGCCAGAGCATCTTGACACCGACATCGGTGCTCGCCTTCAGCTTTACAAGGCTCTCCTCCTTGCGCCTCTGCCACGACGCAGCCCTGTCCTCCCCCGGGATATCCTTCTCTGTCTCGGAATCGACCAGATCGGCGACCCTTTCACCGAAGCGCTTTTCGATCTCCCTCAGCGTTCCGTCGGTATCCTCTACGATATCATGCAGCACTCCCGCTGCGATTATCTCCATATCATCTGTCATAGCCGAAAGTATCTGCGCTACCTCCAGCGGGTGAAGGATAAACGGCGAATTGTTTATCTTCCGCACCTTGCCCTGATACATAACAGTGGAATAGATTATTGCTTCTTCAAGTAGGTTCATAGCTTCTCCCTTTCTTTGCGGCAGAAAATTAAAAACAGCCTGCCCGTTCTCCGCGGACAGGCTGTGATCTGTCAGCCCTCTTTTCTTATGTGCTCGATCAGATTGATAGCAAAGCCCGACGGCGATACCATCATCGTAGCCTTTGAAGAGCCCGTGTCCGTCACTCTGTCGCCCTGAGCATTCTTAAAGCCGTTGGCAGTCAGGAACTCATATGCCTCGTCAAAATCGCGGACGTTCATTCTTATCGTGGATATATCCTGCGGTACATCGGCCTTGGTGACATCAACGCGGAAGCCGTTTGCATCCTTCATCGAAACAGTGGTGATATCCTTGCCGTTGATGCCCGTCTTCTGATGCCTTCTCTCAAATCCCAGCTCCTCAAAGAACTTGATGGTCTCCTCTGCATTCTTTGTAACTATCAGCGGGTTGAACGATGTGATCTTCATAGTTTTTTCTCCTTCGGTTCAGTCGTGATCTTTTATATGGTGGCAGAGATCAAAGGCATAGCCCGAGGGAGATACCATCATCGCCGATCTCGAAGACTTTGTCTCTACAATTTCTCCCGATATGTTCCTGAAGCCCTTGTCGGTCAGGAACTTGTATGCCTCGTCAAAATCATCAACATTCATCCTGATAAGAGTGATATCCTGCTTGGTGTTGGGAGAATCGGCAACATCGACCTTGAAGCCGTTTGGATCCTTCATCGTGTAATTGGTGATACCCTTGCCGCCTACATCTCTGTTTGTATGGCGCTTCTCGAAGCCGAGAGCCTCAAAAAGCTTTACTGTCTCCTCACCCTTGCAGGTGACGATGAGCGGATTGAAAGACGTGAATTTCATAATTATTCCTCCTGTTTATTCATGGTCTCTTATATGCTCGACAAGGTTTATCACAAACCCTGTGGGGGCACGAAGGACTGCCGATCTTGAGCTGCTCGTCATCACTCTGCCGCTGCCGTAATAGTTCTCAAAGCCCTTTGAGATCAACAGCTCATAGGCCTCTTCAAAATCCCTCACATTGATACGGACAGCCTGAATGTCGCCCGCAAGCTCGATATCGGGCTGTGAGATGTCAAGCACGGCTTCTCCGTTCTTCATAACGATATCCGTTACCCGAACGGGCTCGGTAATGGTCTTGGTGTGGCGCTTTTCAAAGCCCAGCTCCTCAAACAGCTTTTTTACAGACTCTGCATCCTTTGTAATGATCTGCGGCTGGAACGCTGTGATCTTCATGATAACATCTCCTGCTTTAGTTTAGCAACTTTAACATTGCTTTCTTATTATAACACAGTGTTCAAGAAATGTCAACACTTATTTTATTTATTGCTAAAACATTTGACGGAAACTTGAATTTGCAGCCGCATTTTCCGTGATCTGTCTATAGCTTTTTCCTGTTTTCTCTGTTCTTTGTTATTTGTTATCTGTTATTTGTTATCTGCTATCTCCGCTCTATCAGGCAAACTCCTTCATTGCCATCCGAAACTCTTCATAGTTCGCAGTCTCGTGCGGGCGGTGATACACTGCGTACTCAACCGTCTCAAAGTGATACAGATAGTCCCTCATCACGCTGCCGAACACCTCCGCCACAAGCTTAGGCGGATTGCGGAACGCTCCGCAGCCGAATGCACCGAGGATAAGCACTTCGGCCTTGTTGGCTGCCGCGACCGCAAAAATGCGTCTTACGCGGGAGGTCAGCAGCTGCCTTAGCTGCTCCTCCGTGACCCTTGCCGTCCTGCTGCCCGAATCAGGGTTCATCGCATTGCTCGGCTTTTCCCGCAGATTCGGCGCTGCACAGGTGAGGATATCCACCCTTTGCCACTCGCTTTTCGGAATGGGCTCGGGGAAATCGGTATCACTTTTTATAACGCATACATCGGGCGTATAGATGCAGTCATCGTTGTACAGCGGATCGTCGGCGCTTCTGTGAGGACCGTAAAAGCTGCTCCACATCTCTTTGGTGTCGAGACAGGGATAGAGCGTGGTACAGCGGCAGATGCACTCCTCCTGCGCCGATGCACCGCGCACCACTCCGCCTCCGGGATTCGTTGCAGAGGCGAAGTTGTGTACACAGACCCTTTTGCCTGCCGCTGCATAAGGCATTGCCGCTTCTATCGACCGCCTGCCGCTTACAGTGACCGCGGCGGCACCGCTGTACGGAGCATCGGGGACGGTCACGCTCTCCCGGCTGCCGATAAACCGCTGACCCTCTCTTGATGCTTTTACTGCCTTTATCAGCTCGGGGTCGTGGGTATAACGCTGCTTTGTGTCGAGAAATATCTCTGTGTTTTTTTCGCGTCTGTCAAGCATTTCAATACTCCTTTATAAGCTCTTATATTTGCATTACGGATAATGACCGTGCTCTGTGAGATCAGTATATCACAAACCGCCGCGGCTTGCAAGGTGTTCGCTGCAAAAATCGCTGCGGCATCGTTTGTGCAGCTTGCAGTGATATATTTGTCACATCGGCTGCCTTTTTGTATAACGCTACAAAAGTGATGGATTTGTCACATTTCCTGTTGACAAGCATCCGAAAATGTGATATTATTATCACATCAGGTGAGAAATACATCACACAATTACATAATTACATAACGGAGGAATACATCATGAAAAACAACACATCGGCATTTGACGAAAAGACACAGGCAAAGATAGACAAGCTGACAGCGCAGTATACCGACAAAAGCCTCAGCCGTTCGGAAAGACAGGAGGCATTCAGGGAGCTGGCAAGGGTAAGGTACTTCGCAGACCCCCGCCCCTCGATCTCGGTAAGGAAGCAGGCAATGTTCAATGCGGTGATCTGGTTTCTGGACACGCTGATCTTCGGGTGCATCACCTTTATTAAAAAAGAAATGAACGAGGGCATCGGGAATGTTTTTTCGACAGCGCTGTTTGCCGCTATGATGATGACCGCTGTCTTCATGGTCGCTGCCGAGCGCAAGTATAAGAAGGAGCCCGACGACGAGCTTTCCTTAAACAGCAAGAAGCGTGCCTCAGAGCTTGCAGGGCTTGCGCTGATAATTACAGCGGCAGCAGTAGGGCTGCTGGTGTTCACCTTACTGGAAAAGACCTTTACGCTTAACGGTGACAACTGGCTGGGGCTGTTCTGCACTCTGGTGTTCCTTTACTCCTTCCTCAACGCTCTGTTTTTCCTTATCATTGAAGGCAGAGACACCGCCGAGGCAGAGGAGGACGAATAATGGCAGAGTTCACAACAAGACTAAAGGAGCTGCGTGCAGCTAAGAACATGAAGCAGGGCGAGCTTGCCGAGCTTGTCGGAGTCCGCCGCGAAACGATCATCAGGCTTGAAAAGGGGCAGTACAATCCCTCGCTGAAGCTGGCGATAGACATAGCAAGAGTATTCGGCTGCACGGTAGAGGAGGTATTCATTTTTGAGGAATAATGCCGCCGCCTTGATCGGCTCGGGGCAGAAGTGTCACTGAAGCAGGCCAAGACCAAAGCCCTGATCTCCGATGAATAAAGAATAAACTGTATTAAGGCAACACCGCACGACCCGCGGCTAACGCATCTGATGCACAGGGGTCGTGCGGTGTTGCCATAAAGGAGCTGATGCCCGCATCAGCCCCTTTACTTTTTTTCGTTAATTATTAATGTTATGATGATATAGACATCTCGTGTCATGCAGCCTTGATATAATTGTGATAAGAAATAAATATCAAGAAAGGAGCTGAACACTATGTTCAGATACAAACAGCGCTTTGTCTGCGAAAAATGCGGGCGTGTGTTTTATGAGTATGTGCCCGACTGCATAATGCCCGAGACAGCAGTATTCCTGCTTCACCCAAAATGCAGGAAATGCAGGAGCCTGCTCGGCAGGATAACCAAAAAGGTCAGCAAATGATCGTGCAGCTTCAACAAAGAACGCTTGAAACACAGCATAATAATTGATACCGTGTTGAATATAATGAACAATTGTGATATAATATACGGGGGTGCAGTATCATGAGCATATTTGATATTATCGGATTTGTCCCGAAAGTCATCGAGGCAGCTGCCGAGGGACTGTATGAGGGGCTGACAGATTCCGACCCGATAGATCAGCTCAGTGCGGGGGATATCATCGGCATTGACAGGCTGGGCGGAGTGTATGAGCATTATGCGGTCTACATCGGGAACAAACGAGTGATACACTACGCAGCCGAGGACGGTGATTTCGGCGAGGCGACTATCCACGAGGCACCGTTCGGGGATTTTCTGAACGGTCAGAGCACCTTCTTCGTGCTGGACTTCTCAGAGACGGGCAAGCGGCCCGACAAAAAGCATCAGGGCTATAAAAGCGTCTTCAATGACACCGAGCCCAACTATTTGCTTGCGGTGAATACGGGGGTATCGGGTATGCTCGTTCACAAAGCCGTTGATAAGCTTAAAAGCAGCGACAGCGATATCGTACACATATACTCACCCGCGGAAACCGTTGAAAGGGCTAAGGGGCTTTTGGGCGAAAACAAATACAGCCTTATCTTCAACAACTGCGAGCATTTCGCTGTCTGGTGCAAGACAGGGGTGCATAAGTCCTATCAGGTCGAGGATATACTGGGGATCACAAGAGCCAAAAGATTCCCGATGCTGATGTGAAAGGAAAAGCTATGAGTGATTTCTATTCCGATTCCAAGCACCTTCGCATACTCAGGCTCTACACCCGCCTGATCGAAGGGAACGTGATAAACAAGGCCGAGGAGGCAGAGCGCTACGGGATAAACGAGCGCTCTGTTCAGCGTGACATAGATGACCTGCGGCTGTTCTTTGAGGAGGAGGCTGCCGACGGCGGCGAGCTGCGCACAATAGTCTACGACCGCAAGCTGAACGGCTACCGACTGGACACGGAGAGCGTGAATATCCTCTCCAACAGCGAGGTACTGGCGGTGTGCAAGATCATACTCGAAAGCCGCGCCTTCTGCCGCGACGAGCTGGAGCCGATCATCAGGAAGCTGCTGCGCTGCTGTGTGCCGAGAGATAACTACAAGCGGGTCGAGAGCCTGATCTCAAACGAGCTTTACCACTATATCCCGCCGCGGCACAATCAGCGGTTTGTGGATAAGCTGTGGGACCTGGGCGTGGCGGTGGACGAGCACAGGCTGCTGACCGTAAGCTATCTCAGGGCGCAGGAGGACGAGCCTGTGAGCCGTGTGCTGGAGCCTGTGGGGATAATGTTCTCGGAGTTCTATTTCTATCTCTGCGCCTTCATTCAGGACAAGCCGAAGGAATTCCCTGCCCTCTACCGCATAGACCGCATACAGGGATACACGGTGTCGGGCAAGCATTTCTCCCGTCCCTACAAGGACAGGTTCGAGGAGGGCGAGTTCCGCAAGCGGATACAGTTCATGTACGGCGGCGAGCTGCACCGTGTCGAGTTCGATTTTCAGGGCGACAGCATAGAGGCTGTCCTTGACCGCCTGCCGACGGCCAAGATAATCAGAGAGGAGAACGGGGTCTATACCGTCCGTGCCGAGGCATACGGAAAGGGTGTTGATATGTGGCTGAGAAGCCAGGGAGAGTGGGTCAGGAACGTTAAGAAGACAATATAGCCGATAGGCAAAAAGGCAATACCGAACGGCGTTCGCTCGGTATTGCCTTTGCTGTGTCTTTCTTGTCACGCACGGCTGCCGTCACTGCATCAGGTCGCCCGCATACTCCTGCTCGATAGATCCATCGGTGATCTTGGAAACAGGGTGGCGCAGGTCCTCAAAGGCGAGCCTCAGCTTTTCGGTGCTTACGGGCTTTACCGGAAATGCACCGGCAAACGTCTCCCGGCTTTGCATAGAATGAAAAAGTTCATATAATATGCTGGACTTTGCTCCGATTTTGTGGTATAATAATACGGAATGCGAATAAAGAGGAGTGACAGCATTGTGATCCGTTTGATCAAAGACAATCAGCTCGAACTGATGCTCATGTTTTCAGGCATTTGCGGGATAATCGCTCTTTTTTCACTTTTTTCTCAGACACTTCCGCAGCGCCGCAGACGCTCGATGCTGACTATGGATATCAGCGCTATGCTGCTGCTGCTTGCCGACCGCTATTCATATATTTACCGCGGGGTGCTCGGGCAGAAGGCTTATTACGCTGTGAGGATAGGCAATTTCACGGTGTATTTTCTGTCACTTGTGCTGCTGCTGGCATATTCATTCTATCTTGCAGACCTTTATACAGCCGACGGCGGGCAGGCTTCTCCGCCGAAAAGACTGAAGGCGGCAGAGCTCCTTTCCTTTGCGGGCATGGTGCTCGTGGTGATATCTCAGTTCACGGGGCTTTACTATACCTTTGACGATATGAACCGCTATCAGAGGGGCAGCGGCTTTATCATATGCTGTCTTATCCCCTTTTCGGTGTTCATTATCCAGCTGTCGCTGATCATACAGAATTTCAAGAAGCTCCACAGGAAGATGAGCCTTACGCTGCTGGTATTCACAGCGCTGCCGCTCGCAGCCTCGATCATACAGATCTTCACCTACGGGCTCTCGCTGACGAACCTTGTGCTCGTGGGAATGATCGTGGCTCTGTATGTAGCGTCGATAGTTGATATCAACAGAAAGACTGCCGAGGCTGCCAAGCGGGATATAGAGCTGCTCCAAAACCAGCAGAAGGATATGCGCATAATGCTCGGGCAGACCGCCTATGCGCTTGCCGATGCGATAGATGCCAAGGACGAATATACGCACGGGCATTCGGAGCGTGTTGCGGAGTATTCCGAGATGATAGCGCTCGAGGCGGGAAAGCCGCCCGTCCAATGCAAGGAGATATATTTTATCGCGCTGCTCCACGATGTCGGGAAGATCGGCATACCCGGCAGCATCATCAACAAGACCTCGCGCCTCACCGACGAGGAATTCCAAACGATCAAATCCCATACCGTGAGAGGCGACCAGATACTTTCAAAGATAACCAAATACCCCGAGCTGAGCATAGGCGCACACTTTCATCACGAGAGATACGACGGCAAGGGCTATCCGACGGGGCTGAGCGGTGAGGACATACCCGAGATAGCGCGGATAATCGCTGTGGCGGATGCCTACGATGCCATGACCTCAAACAGAAGCTACCGCAGCGCTCTTCCGCAGGAGGTCGTCCGTGCAGAGATAGAAAAGGGGCTCGGCACACAGTTCGACCCGAGATTCGGCAGGATAATGCTCGATCTTATAGACAAGGATAAGAATTATATCATGAGACAGAGAGACAGCTGACACGAGTCCGACCGTGTCGGCATTATAGGGCAGAGAACGAAAGGAGAGAAAAATGGGGAATCGTAATGATCGGAAGGACCCGAAACAGAAAGAAAACAGGCAGCCCGAGATACTGAACAAGCTTAAAAGCACGAATATAACGCCGCGGGCCGGAGCTCTGATGTTTGCGGCGCTCCTGCTCGTCGTGCTCATGATCTTCGGGGGCGGCGGCAGCAAGAGCGGAACGGACAGCAAGGATACCGACACGATCTCTCGCAGCGAGAGTGCTGTTCGGGAGAGCACCGCTTCACCCGAAAGCAGTCATGACGGGGAAGCAGCTTCGGCTGACGAGAGTTTGCCCGCCGACGAGAGCACCGATACGGAGGACAGTGCGCTGCCCGCATCTGCCGACAGCGCAGAGCCCTCAGTGCTCTCCGAGCCCGAGGACAGCGAGCACGAGGGCAGACTGACAGAGCTGAAGCAGACTCTGACCGAAAAGCTTGAAAGCTTTGACGGCGAGTGGTCCTGCTATCTGAAGGATCTGGGGACGAATGAGTGGTTCGATATAAATGACCACATAGTTTACCCCGCCAGCATGATAAAGCTCTTTGCGCTTGCAGCCTGCTATCAGCGGATAGAGGACGGGCTTGTGGACGAGGACGAGGTCTACAGCACGCTTGTGAGCATGGCGGCGATGAGCAATAACCAGGCATTCAACATGATAGTCCGCAAGATCGGGCTGACATATATAAACGAGTGGTGTGAGGCAAACGGCTGCCCCAACACCAAGCAGTACCACGGGCTGCAGCCCTCGACGAACTATGAGGGGCTCGAGACTGCCGACAAGGACAATCAGACCTGCGCAAGGGACGCAGCGCACGTCCTTGAGAGCATCTACCGCAAGGAATGCGTTTCGGAATATGCCTCCGAGCAGATGCTTGACATACTCTTCCAGCAGAAATTCCGCGGCAAGCTGCCCGCGGCGCTGCCTTACGGAGCCGAGTGTGCAAACAAAACGGGCGACACATTTGACGTTTCGCACGATGCCGCCATCGTCTACTCGCCCAATGCCGACTATGTTCTTGTGGTAATGGCAGAGGTCCCCGATATTGCCTTTGAGCAGCATTACAGGTTCTTTGACATATCCCACACCGTTTATGAGTTTTTCAACCCCGGGGCATACGATGCATACGAATGATACCGTCAGGTGAGATGCGCGGACGGCATAAGCCCAAAGATGCCCTTGCGTTACCCGACACGATCAGCAGAGTATAATATATGATATAGTATAACAATTAACAGCCGTATCCCAAAAAAAGCAGATACGGCTGTTTTTGTTGATGTTGATGCTGATATAATATCCGAGAGCACCGCTGCGGTCACATTTCGGCTATCTCACCTTTGGTCATGGTCAAACGTCTGTCGGCATAGTCTGCCGCGGCAGCCTCGTGCGATACGACGAGCACCGCAGCCCCGTCCCCTGCGGCACTGCGCAGGAACTCAAATACCACTGCCGTGTTCTCATCGTCAAGATCTCCGGTCGGCTCGTCGGCAAAGATGACCTCGGGGTGACGTATCATAGCCCGAGCTATCGCCATTCTGCGCAGCTCTCCGCCGGAAAGCTCCGCAGGTCTGACAGATGCGAGCGCTGCAATATCGAGCCGCTCCATAAGCGATGCCGCGTACTCTTCATCAGCTGCGTCGGCATTGCCGTATAGAGTACAGGGCAGCAGTATGTTTTCCCTGACCGTGAGACTGTGTATCGCCGTCTGACCCTGCGGAACGACACCGAGCTTTCGGTTTCTCAGCCGCGAGAGCTTCGCATCGTTCAGAGAATAGATGTCCTCTCCGTCAAGCAGCACTCTTCCCCTCGTAGGCGGAAGCAGCCCCGAAAGCATATTCAGCAGCGTGGTCTTGCCGCTGCCCGACCTGCCGCTCAGCACCGTCAGCTGTCCGCCGTGAAGCTCTATATCTGTATCCTGCACCGCAGTAAAGCGGTTGCTGCCGCCGCTTACGCGGATAAATTCACGGGCTATGCCCTCACCCTTTAACAGCATCAGTTGTCCCCCCTCAGGATAACTCCGGTGTCCAGACGGCTTATTCGGTATGCCGAAACCGCCGCAGCAGCTGCACCCGTTACTATCGCCGCAGCAGCTGCCGCGCAGGCTATCGCGGCTATGCTCCAGATATCGGGCAGCAGGTAGGGCATCGACAGCAGCCCCTCGACTGCATTCGCAAAGGGCAGCATTATCAGCAGTCCCAGACCTATACCGATAAGACTGCCTGTCACTCCTACCGTCAGAGCCTCTGCCATGACCGTCCTCGCCAGCCTTCCGCGTGAGGCACCGATCACACGAAGCACCGCAAATTCCTTCCTGCGCTCGTTCACGCTCATCGTGAATGCCAGCAGCAGTATCACCCCGCCGAGCACCCACACCGCAAAGATCAGTATCCCGACGATGCGCGATACTCCGCTCAGACTGTCCGACACGCCCGAGATCATTTCCTTGGTGCGCACTGCCCTGACCTTCTTTATATGCAGGTTTATGTCGTTCACCACATCGTCCGCCGTGTAGCCCTCGGCAGGGTCGATCATCACGCAGGACACCACCTGCTCGGGGTCTATGTCCTTGAAATTGTTCAGCCCCTTGTCTATCGAGGCGCGGATCATCTTCCTGATAGTGCTCTCGTTCGTGAACACCGTCGTATCAAAGCTCGTGCCCGTCTTTTCAAGCTTTGCCGCAACACGGCAGTCGGTGCCGTAGAATTGCAGCGTATCCCCGACAAAGGCATTGAGATCGTTCCCGACAACTATATCACAGTCGCCCAGCGGCTTGTCAAAGCTTTTCTTTATCCACGGCTGAACGGTGAAATCGGTCTCGGGGTCGATGCCGATTATCTGCACGGGTATCGAGCAGCAGCCCGAGCTCGTAGAGGCAAGATAGAACTGCTCCGATATGCGGCCGATGCCCTCTGTCTTGCTGATCTTATCGTACACCGACTTATCCATGTAGAAATACCCCGTGCTGCCCTGGAGCAGGATATTTTCAAAGCTCTTCTTCGTTGTCGCCTCATACGGCACGACCATGACCTCTGCACCGAGCCTGTTTTCCAGTGACCCCAGTCCCGAACGCAGACTGCTTACAGTAAGCGTTCCCGCAAAAACCGTCAGCGCCAGCAGCACCGTGAGTATCACGAGCACCGCCGTCCTTACGGGCTTGCCGCGCAGGTTCTTGAATGCAAGGCTCATTACTCCGACCTCTCCTTCGCTTTAAGGCTCAGAAATGCCGTGACCGCCGCCGCCGCTGCGACTGCGCCGCATATGAGCATCACTGCGGGCCGCATGACCGAATGGCACTGCATATCTGTCTTCATGCACAGATTTATGAATATGTTCGGGATAAGCATTGCTGATATCGCGGCAGGTATCATGCCGAGTGACACACCGGCACGCACCCTCGGGCTTCTGACGATCACCGCAAGCACGCCCGCGCAGCAAAGCCCTATGCCTGCGGCAAACACCGCCTGCTCTGCCCAGTGGCAGCTCATCCACATTCCCGTATCTGTCTTATGCTCGCAGGCGGGGAACACAGTTTTGATACCTATAGTGAGCAGCAGCGAGAGCGCCGCTGTTATTACCGCCGCGATAGTTGAGAGTTTCTTCATTTTACCATACCATACCTTTCCCTGCATCATAGCTTTCCTCGGACGGCGGATACTTCGCAGTGAACTCCGCCGACATGAATCTGTCGTCCTTTCTGTGGTCGGGGATATCGGCGGCGCATCTGAGGAAATACTCATCACTGCCGCTGCGGTCGTCCCATGTGACATCGAGCTCATAGTACTTCCCGTCAAGCCCGACAAGGTTCCATGCATGGTATTCCTCGCTGCCGTCCTCCCGCGTGACCGTACCTGTGACTATCCTCGCATCTATCCCGCACTCGCGCAGCAGTCTGTAGGCAGCCACGGCATACCCCTGACACACCGCTCTGTGCTGGATAAGCGCTGCATAGGCGGTCGCCTTCAGGCGGTTGCTGCCGCTCTTTGCCGCCGCTTTATCATAGCTTACGTTATCCTTCAGGTGATCGCATACTGCCCTTATCCGCTCATACTCGCTCCCGCCGATATCCGCCGTGATCTCCCTCACTGCCTCGTCCACCTTTTCCTCCTGACCGACAGTTGAGTAATACTCGGGTATGATAGTCAGCTCGTAGGCATACTCGCCGTTATCCTCGGTGTAGCCGTACTTTATCTCATAGCCGCCGTACTGCTGCCTGAGATAATCACCCTCATCGGGACGGTCTGTCTCGGCAAGAGCGTGATCCATAAGCTCGGCAGCAATGGCCTCGATATCCGCCATATTGTTCCCGTGAGAGCTATAGGTCACAGTAACGCTTTTCCACCTCGACCTCAGTGCATTCCGTATGTCCTCGATCACCTCATCGGCATTTGAAAAATATACGCTCAGATCCCGCCTGACCTCATAGTGATACCTCGGTCCGCAGCCGAAGAGCATCAGCGCTGCCAGCAGCACTGCCGCAAGTCTCGCCCTCATCTCTTCTTCCGTCCGCCGAACCGCCTTTTCCAGACAGCAGCGGCATTGGAGCTGACGAGCAGCCTTTCGGCATCTATCCCCGCGGGGCATATGCTGCGGCAGGCAAGCGACTTTCCGCAGCCGTTGTAAACGTGCTTTCTGTACGAAGCCTTCAGATCTCCCGCCGCGGCATCATCTGCGGCAGCAAGCAGACGTGTATTCGGCACAGCGGCTGCCATGCCGAAAAACTCCCCGCCCACATAGAAGTTGGGACAGACCTCAAGGCAGCAGCCGCATTGCAGACAGCGCGATGCCTCAAACCCGAGATCGGTGTTTTCGCTGCCGACAGTACCGCCGTTTTCGAGCCAGAGCCCCGCACTTTCGAGAGCTTCAAACATACCGCTGCGGTCAACGATCAGGTCGGCAACGGGCGGGAATTTTTTCAGCGGCTCCACCGTTACAGCTCCCCGCCTTGAAAGCTCCGCAAGCCTTGCATCGCAGGCGAGCATCGGGCGGCCGTTTATTACCATCGCACAGGCACCGCACTTTTTTTGCAGGCAGCTGCACTCCCAGCGAACGGGCGTGAACGGTCTGCCGTTTATGTCCCGTCTGCCGCTGTCGGCATTGATCTCCGTCAGAGCGGAGGCAACTGTCGCGGCGGGATCGTCGGACTCAAACATAACGCTCAGCAGATAGGACTGCTCCGCTGCGCTTTCCCGTCGGGTGATGTCAAGTCTTATCTGCATCGCTTGCCCTCCTTTCGGGCAGACTGCGGAAGCTTATCTCTGTCCTGCCGCCGCTGTGTATCGCCACGGTCTGCCTGCGGTACTCCTCCGAGCTCTCGGGATAGTCCGAACGGTAATGCGCTCCCCTGCTCTCCCTGCGTTCGTATGCCGACCGCAGCATCGCCAGCCCGAGCTGCCTTTTGTTTTCCTCACGCGGACAGCACACGTTCAGTCTCTCCGCCCGCTCTATCGCACTTTCAAGAGCTTCACCGCTCCTGACTATGCCGAGCCCGCCTGTGAGTATCTCTCCGAGCGCCTCCGTGAACTCTGTGCGGGCATCGGTCAGCAGCGGGTCGTCGGCGGCAGAGAACTGAGGCTCGCTGCCGTCAGTGTCCTTGCTTCGTGAGGCGGCAGTTTCGGCGGCTGTTATGCCGCCGTACACAGCACCCAGCATCGAGTTCCCGCCCAGACGGTTCGCTCCGTGATACAGGCAGCAGCACTCCCCCGCCGCGTACAGCCCGTCAACGCTCGTGCGGTGCCGCTCGTCCGCATCTATACCGCCCATGAAATAATGTATCCCCTCGTGTACCGCTATCGGCTCGGACTCGGGGTCGCTGCCCGTATATCTTATTATCTCGTCCCGCAGATCGCTCAGGCGCTTCTTCCATACCTCCTGCGTCAGCTCGGTCATATCGAGCATCACCTCACCGTCGGTATCCTCACGTCCGCGCACAAAGAACAT
The DNA here is from genome assembly GCA_946613705.1 of uncultured Clostridia bacterium. Taxonomy (GTDB): domain Bacteria; phylum Bacillota; class Clostridia; order Oscillospirales; family Ruminococcaceae; genus FB2012. Next base: position 10,181 of record CAMOFU010000007.1, on the reverse strand, counting down.
CTCTCTCGCCACAACGTCCCTCGGCATAAGGTTCCCGAGCTCGGGATACTTCTCCTCCATGAAATACCATCTGCTCCCGCCGCGGCTTATCCACAGCCGACCGCCCTCTCCGCGTGCAGCCTCGGTTATCAGGCAGCGCTTGCCCGATATCCCGATAGTCGTCGGGTGATATTGCAGCATCTCAAGATCGCAGAACCGAATGCCCTGCCCAAACAGCTCCGCTGCGGCATCTGCGGTGTTCTGCGTCGTGCCTGTCGTCATTCGCGGGAACATACCGTTCATTCCCCCGCAGGCAAGTATCACCTCGCCCCCGAGCTCCGCACAAAGCCCGCTGTAGCAGTCCCTCACAAATGCACCCTCACAGCGCCCCTCCGCGAGCATCAGCCTTATCAGCTCATGATGCGGGTATCTCTTCACAAGCCCTCTGTGCTCATACTTCCTGACCTCATCAATAAGCGCCGTCATCAGTATCTTTCCTGTGGAGCTCTTTGCATAGGCGGTGCGCTTTTTCTTCTGCCCGCCGAAATTCCTGAGCTGTATACCCTTTTCGTTCAGCCCGAACGGCACTCCCAGCCTGAACAGCCTTTCCACGACCGCAGGAGCATTCTCTGTCAGGGCGGCAACAGCATTCGGGTCGGCAAGATAACAGCCGCCGCGCATCGTATCCTCATAATGCTCTGCGGGCGAATCATGCTCGTTCATCGTATCGAGCGCGGCATTTATCCCGCCCTCTGCCAGCACCGACTGTGCCCGCTCCGAGCGCTGCGGCGAGATGAGCCTGCATCTTATCCCGCGCTTTGCAAGCTCACAGGCAGCCGAAAGCCCCGCAAGACCCGCACCGATAATGTTTACCATAAGCTCACCGTCCTCTTACTGCCACCTGATAAAGTACACCACGAACGCTGCACCCGCAAACAGCAGCAGCACTGCCGTAACGAGCATCACATCGAGCAGAAGCTCTCTGAATCCCCTGAGCCCCAGTGCCGTCATCAGCGGACGGATATTTGTGATGATGTGCAGCGCCAGCGTGACCGCCAGCAGTATCTGCGAGATCAGCTGTGCCGTTCCGAAAAAGCCCAGCCGCACAGGTGTTCCGCTGTTTGAGAAGATCATCAGGTGCGTCACGATAAAGAGCATCAGCGCTAAACCGCTTATCCGCCTTATCCAGAACAGCTTGTTCTCTCCGAAGTAGCTCGCTCCCGAGCGCTTTATTGCAATGACCGTGTCCGCCGTCAGCTTTATGCCTATCAGCATATGCAGAACAATGGATATCATCATCACCCATGCCAGCACCTTCATTACGGTATTGCCGCCGCTCATAAGCCCCATCAGCTGAAAACCGCCCATAACGGCATGAACGAAAAACAGCGCGGTTATCCCCATCGCAAGTACAGCATTGACTCTTCTCACGGCTGCTCCCCCTTCACCCGTATCACATCGGCAGCTGCCTTCTCGGCTACTGTCACCGCACCGTATCTCTCGGCAGCCTCACCCGACAGCACTATCACATCGAACCTGCCGTTGTCTGCCTTTGAGAGAAGCAGCGTCGGATCCTCGGAGCGCACCTTCATCTGGTTTTCGGGGAGCCGTGACTGAAAGCTGCGTGCCATCTCAGCCCCGCTCAGATCACCCGCGGCAGTTCCGCAGACTATATCCTCGAAAATGAACGGCACCTCCCGCCCCTCGAAAAAATCATGCCACACCGCAAGGTTCTCGGCATTCGGGTGCTTTTCGCGGTTTATCAGCACGACGAATTCCCCCGAGGGTGCATCAACTGCCGTCGTGGCACTTGTCACCGCATCGGGGTCTGAGCTTATGAGCCTTTTGAATCCGTCCGAGCAGAGGAACGGAACGCCGAGCATCAGCACGAGCGCTCCTCCCACTGCCGCGAAATGCACCGCCGCTCTCACAGCTTACTCCTCTGCCTCGGAAAGTGCGACCGCCACCGCCTCGGTGAACTGATCGAAATTGATCGTCGCTCCGCTCACCGCATCGACCTGATCTATGCTGCCCTTGTTCACAAGCTCCTCGGCATACACAGCTCTTGCGGCATTTGCCTTCTGCGCCTTGTTGTAGAAGTCGCGGTTCTTGATCTCGCCGCCCTCCTTGCCGTAGTCCTCACCCTTGGGAGTGCCGTCGAGCTCAAATGTCTCAAAGGTACAAGCGGTGATCTTTCCGCCGCTTATGGTCAGCGAGACCGTGCCGTAGCCGCTGCCGCCGCCCTCTGCATCCTCCTGGAACTCCGAGCTCCTGCCTGTGTAGGTGCCGTCCTTGTAGGTCTTGCTGCCGCAGCCCGTAAGAGCCGCCGCACACATCAGCGCTGCCAGCGCCGCTATAAACGCTTTTTTCATGTTGCTCCTCCCTGTCACTGATCGGTGAACCTTATCTTGCCCGTAAAATTCTGATTGACTACTTCCTTGGCGATCTTGCCGTTTCTGAGCACCAGCTGCCGCTGCGCGACCTCCGCCACCTCGGGGTCATGAGTAACGACTATCAGCGTCGTCCCGTCATCGTGCAGCTTGTGGAACAGATCGACCACTATCTCCTCATTCGCTTCGTCGAGGTTGCCCGTAGGCTCGTCGGCTAATACTATCTCGGGATAGTTGATGAGCGCTCTCGCCACGCACACCCTCTGCTGCTCGCCGCCCGAGAGCTGGCTCGGCAGATGCTTTGCCCTGTCTGCAAGGCCGACTCTTTCGAGAGCCTCCAGCGCCTCCTTCTCGTCGGGTATGCTGTGATAATACTGCGCCAGCATAACGTTCTCAACAGCCGTGAGATAATTGACAAGGTGGAACTGCTGGAAGATCAGGCCGATCTTGTCGCGGCGGATGGTCGTAAGGCTCTTTGAGCTCTCCTTCGAGATATCCACCCCGTCGAGCAGCACCTCTCCCTTTGTAGGCTTATCCATGCAGCCGATTATGTTCATCATCGTGCTCTTGCCCGAGCCTGACGGCCCCATTATCGACACCCACTCGCCCTTCTCGACCTTGAGGTTCACATCGTCGAGTGCGTGCAGCTCGCCGTATATCTTATACACATTTTTCAGTTCAAGTAAGCTCATGTCTATTCTCCTTTGTTTATTCTCCCTTTAATACCAGCGCGGGGTCGATATCCGTGGCGCTCCTGATCGGCATAAGGCTCGACAGTCCCGTAACGATGATAGACACTGCTATCGTTATCGGCACAAGCAGCGGTCTGAAGGAGATCGAGCTGGAAAACACCCTGACGCTGACCTGCTGCGCAAACACATACCCCAGCACCGAGCCGACGATCCCGCCGAGCAGACCCAGCAGCATACTCTCGCCCATAAACTCCTTGATTATGCTTGAATCGGATGCACCGATAGCCTTGCGCAGTCCTATCTCCTTGCGGCGCTCGGCTACCACGGCAGTCATAGTCGTGGCAACGCAGATCATCGTCAGCGCGAGGACTATCACCGTTACCAGCAGTACCAGCGCCTGAAGCTTTGAAAGCACCGTCGTTTCCGACGCGGTCACCCTCTTGACAAGGCTTGCGTGTATCGCGGGGACTGCCTGATCTATCCTCTCGGTGTATTCCTTCAGCTTATCCGAGGTCGCGGAGATGCTCAGCTCAGCTACGTCTGTCAGGTCCGACCTGCCCGTAAGCCCTTCAAGGTCGCCCATGCTCATGTAGATGTATTCCTCCTCGGTGCCGCCCGTCTTGAGGATACCGCTGACAGTAAACTCCTTCACGTTGTCCTCGACTGCCTCGTTTTTCACCGCAGCCTGCTTCTGATCGTCGGGGGTGAAGCTCACCTCGATCTTATCGCCTGCCTTTAAGCGGAAGCTGTCTGCGACCTTGGCACCTATGAGCATCTCTCCGCTGCGGCTGAACCATTCGCCGCTGTCTATCAGCCAGTAGGGGCTCGCGGCCTTCGCCTGCTCCGCATCGGTGCCTGCCGCCACAACGGGGTTTTCTCTTATACGCACATTCTCGTATCTGTAGGGCGCTGCCCCGACCAGCTCCTTCGGGTCGATAACAGCCTTGCCTGCCGCCATATCGCCCGCTGTGAACCTGCCGTCTCTGCCCGTGAGTATCATATTCGCTCCGTAGTTCCGAAACTCCGCGCCCAGCTGCCTCGGCACATCATAATAGATCGAAACGAGCCCCGAGAGTATAGTCGCACCGATCGCTATCGAAAGCAGCGCCACGATCATTCTCGAACGTCTTCTCAGCAGCGATGCGGATATCATTCGGACGAACATTCTTTTTTTCTTCATTATATCTTAGTCCCTTTCTCAACACGCATTACTTTCCGTGAAGCACCTCTGTCGGCCTCAGCCTCAGCAGCATCCTTATCGCGGGTATGCAGCCGATCATCGTAACGATGAAAACCAGCACCGCGACTATCGGTATCACCATGGGGCGCAGGCTGATCGCCGAACCGAACACCGAATGCCCGATGATCTGAGCAAACCCGAAGCCCGCGAAGAAGCCCGCTATGCCGCCGATGACTGCCGTTATGAATACCTCCGTCAGCACCAGCAGCGATACCGAGCCGTTGTAGGCTCCTATCGCCTTCATCAGCCCTATCTCCTGACTTCGCTCCATAACGCTCGCCGTGACCAGGTTGCAGATGCCGAGTGCGGCACCGATCAGGCTGAGTATCGTTATAAGTATCATCAGCAGCTGTGTCTTGTTGAGTATCTCGCCCTCCGAATCAGCCACCTGCCGCACGGGCGATGCTATGCTGTCGGGGATAGCCTCCTGTATCTGCCAGCAGATAGACGAGGCATAGGCGGTGCAGTACCACAGCTCATACTGCGCTACCGTCAGCGACTTGGGATCCTTGGCGGCACGCTCGGCAAGCTCGTTGTCGGGCGTTGTGAGTGCGCTCACGTCGATCGAATCGACCTTGCCCTCCAGTCCGTCAAGCGCCTGAGCAGTGTTGAGCTGAACATATATCTGCCCGTCCTCATCGCCGCCCGCGTCGTATATCCCGCGCACAGTGTATGTATCCTCGGCAGCCCTGCCCTTAACGTGTATGCTGCTGCCGACAGTCAGCCCCAGCCTTTCGGCAAGCTCGGTGCCGACCATAGCGCCCTTTGTATCGGTGTCTGTCTGCTCGTTGAGCCAGCTGCCGCTTTTCAGATCCCACCAGCTGCGCAGGCTCTGTATGCCCGCGTCCAGCTCCTCGCCCGTAGGCAGCGCAATATGATGATTGAACCAGCTGCCCACGACCTTGACCGTGCCGCCGCCGTCAAGCTCCGCGTTCACCGTGGTGAACGGCGCGTAGTCTACTATATTGAAGGTCCAGAAGATCGTCTTGATCTTGCCCAGGTCCTCCTCTTTAAGATAAGCTCCCGACTGATCTCCCTCGACCTCGTAAAGCCCGCTCAGCACCGAAGCCGCCTTCGGCACTACCTTGATGTTGGCACCGTAGGTCTTCAGCTCCTGATTGACCTTGTCGCCCACATCGAGCATAACACTGAGCATAGCCGCCGCCAGAGACGCTCCGAGCGCTATGGTGAACGCTATCATCAGCATTTTCTTCCATTGCCTGAACAATGTTCCGCGTATCATTCTGCCGAACATATATATCCTCCCTGCTGTCAGTCTCGCGTACTACGACTTGAACTGGCCTTCGTTGTTTATCATCTCTTCGATAGGCACCCGGATCGCCCCGTCCTTGAGCGTGTATTTTATCACTATCGGGTTGCAGCCCCCTGGGAAGCCTATCGTGTTGATGTTCATTACAACGTCGCACAGCTTGCAGACTACCTGACCGTCGCGCTCATAATAGCCTGTCTCGCCGCAGATGTCGCAGGCATCGAGCCCGATGCCGTAGCCCGATGACCCGGGCTTCTTCACCACGATGAACCTTGTATGCTTGCCGTTCGGCGTGGTATACCCGAAGCGGTGCAGATGCCCGTCAGCAACCGCCTCGAACGGAACGTACAGGCAGTTGTCCACGATGTCCACGTCCTCAACGGGCGACAGCTCAACGGGTCTGTTCGCATACGGCTCGAGCACAAGTATGCTCAGCATCATGACCCCCGCACAGAACACACCGAGATCTGCCCAGCGCCTGCTCACCCGCCACTTCCTGATTATCTTTCTCCTCTCGGCAGGATTGGAGTAGGGCTCATTCTGTTTCAGGCTCATCACCCAGATGATGACCGCCGCAGCCGCCAGCACCGCAAGCAGCCCGTATACAAAATACACGTCGTTGTTCGAGACGAACTTCGTGATGTTGAAAAAGGTCTTGTAATTCGGTGCATTCGGCAGGATATAGCGCTTGGTTATCATCACCTTTATCAGCTGTCCGCCCAGACGCATACCGTATACCCCGAGCCCGAGGTAAAGTATGATGTGCGCCGATGCTCCGCCGAGCCGCTGATAGCCGCGGTATACCGCCAGCTCGGTCAGCAGCATCAGTGCAAGTCCCAGCACCATGCCGATCATCTTGAACAGATACTCCGTCGAAAGCACTGTCTGTTCGGTCAGCAGCAGCGTGTAGGGGTAAGCGAGCACATCGGGCAGCGAATAGAACAGCCCGAGCGCGGCTTCAAGCCCTGCCGCACACGCAGCCGCGGTCCCGACAGGCACTGCGCCCTTTTTCCTGAACGCCGTCAGCCGCAGTATGCTGAGTATTATCAGCACACCGAGCACGACGAGCGATACTAAGAATATGCGGTAATTCCAGAGCGATGTGTCGATCTTTCTGGTGGCATTTTTCAGATATGCCATAACTCCCGCGCCGACTATCCCCAGCCCGCAGAGAGCCGCAGCGATGATGCTGCCGAGCCTTCCGCCCGCAGCCTTCGCGTACCCTCGCAGCAGACCGACCGCTATCGCCACAACTATCACCGCGTCAACGGTCATTGTAAAATACTTTAGCATCTAAAAAACCTCTCTTGATGTTTTGGAGCATATGCTCCGAACGGTCAGCAAATATCCCCCTTTGCTGTTCTGATGCCGTTCCGACTGTACAATATGTTGAGTGCAGTCCGATGCAAAACACAATATACAGTCGGAGCGGCGCCATCTTAAAAACGCACAAAATGCGCCGCGGTGATCTCGCAGCGCATTATGTATTTCGTTTTTCGCGGCAGACTTACCACTCCTGCGGAGCGTAGTCCCAGCCCTCGTGAACGATCTTGAGGTTGCCGTCCTTGAAGTAATCGTCCCATGTTCCTCCCGGGCCTGTCTCTGCATCTGTGTGGAGCAGATAGTTCTTCTCGGCAGGGCTGTGGATCTGGAACTCTACTGTGTAGGTATCAGCATCGGGCAGCTTGATGTTTGCGCCGTAGTGCGGGCCGTCGGAAGCGCTCATAGGCATCATTGTGCCCTCAGCGGCAACATCGCCCTTGGAGTTTGTCAGCTTGTAGTCAACTGTGAGGTAAGGTACCCAGTCGCCCACACCGTAGCCGTAGGGGTTCTCGTTAGCCGAGATATCAGCCTCGATGTGCATATCGTAGTCCTCGATGGGGTTGCCGTCGGTCATCGGAACGGGCTGGAAGTATACAGCCGAAACGTTCATGAAGCCCACAGTCTCGTCCTCAAAGATAGGATACTCCTGGAAGCCTGCATCGCCTCCGGGACCCTCAGCATCAGCAGTGCTCTCCTTTACCTCTGCCGAAGCCTCCTCTGCGGAAGCTGCCTCTGCGGTGCTCTCACTTGCTGCGGTGCTCTCTGTGGCAGCAGCAGCAGTAGTTGTGTCAGCCTTGCTGCTCGAATCGGTATTGCCGCAGGCAGCCATGCTCATAGCCATTGCAGCCAGTACAGCAACGCCGACGATCTTCTTGTTTGCCATAATGATTTCCTCCTTCTAAGATTTCACATATCTTCCGTGTGCTGCCCCGCGCACTGCTGCACGCAGGTATTGCACATCGTTTATATTCACCCGAATCGCGGGGGATATAACTATAACTCAGTCTATGCCTTGACCTTAGCCTTTACCTTATTTTCCTTCGCCTTTGCCTTTGCTTTCGGAGCCTTCGGCTTCGGGCGAAGCTCCTCCTCATATTCTTCCCGGCTCTCGATGATGTAGTGAGCGCCTTCAAGGAAGCCGACTATCGTAGGAATGCCCGTCCAGCAGAACAGCACATAGAGCATACCCTTGCCGTATTTGCCGTTGTAGAACTTGTGCAGTCCGAGCGTGCCGAGCAGTATCGCCACCACTCCGCACTCTATGTGGTTGTTTCTCTTCCACTTCTGTATCACGAAGATCGCAACAGTAAGCGTTACCAGTATCAGCTGCGGGATAAGCGTCTCGTAGCAGGGATAGATCCCGAGAACATCGAACACCTCGTTCGAGGGGATAAGGTTCGTAAGCGTGTCGGAGGTCGTCATCGTGATGACATCGCCCTCGATAAGCTCCTTGATGCCCGACCCGAGGAAGGATACCGACATAATGAACATCAGTATGCTCGTGCCGAGGAAGAACGGTCTCAGCGGCAGCTTTACGCTCAGGAACCTGATCGCAAGGAATACCACCGCAAGCACTGCGCAGCCCACGCCGAAGCCTGCCCACATCATCTTCATGCTCTCGTCGTCGCTCATCAGCGGCTGATAGAAGAGTATCACCTCTGCGCCCTCGCGGTATACCGCAAGAAACGCCGTGAAGCCGAGGGTGAAGGTGCTGCCCGTCTCGGCAGAGGTCGTGATCTGACCCTCGATGTATTTGTTCCATGCATCAGCCTCAGCCTTGGAGACCATCCAGTTGCTCACATAGAACAGCACGACCACTGCGATAAGCGCCGTAACGCCCTCTATGATCTCCTGATTTGCGCTGTTTGCAAGCTTTAACTGTTCAAGCAGCCATGCGCTGAAAAAGCTCATGCCGATCGCAAGCACACAGCCCGCATACACTATCTTGAGTTTGTTCTTGTGACCCTTCTTGACAAGGTAAGCGATTATCGCGCCGACAACGAGTATAGCCTCCAGACCCTCACGGAGGATTATACCGAAGCACGCTGCGAATGTGCCCCAGCCTCCGCCTGTTCCGCCGACTGCTACCGCGTTCTCTCCGACCGTAACGCTGCCTGCCTTGCTCGTATCATCCGAAGTTGCCGATGCGCTGTCCGACTCGGATCCGCTGTCCGCAGCCGAAGCTGCATCTCCGCCCGAGATCAGCGCCTCGAGCCTTGCAGACGTAACGCTCGTGTCCTCGGCGGGGTCGTCCTTGTCGGTAATGCCGTCAAGCACATTGGCATCACGCCTCACCATGCCCATGAGCGTCACAAGCTCGGTCTTCAGCTCGTCGAGCGTGCCGTCCTTTTTGGTGACGGTCTTCGCCTTGGAGAACTGGAGCTCCACCTCGGTCTTTCTGCTGCCCGCGATACGGCCCATTGCCGTTCTCTCAAAGCCCGTTACCTCATAGTAGTTATAGTAGCCCGCGTTGATCGCCTTGTAAGCGCTGTCCTTGTCGCCCGCCTCATAAAACGAGGCTGCCGCCGAAAAGCACTGATCCATCGCGTCCGAAACATCGTTCCACGTCGATGAGGGCTTGCCCGCGTCCTTCCAATCGTTCCACGACTCGATATAATCCGTTGCGGCAAATGCCTGTATCCCCTGTACCGCTGTCAGCATAAGCGCTGTCAGCACAGCAAGCATCACCGCCGCGAGCCGTCCGCCCGTTCTTATCCGTTCCGACATCTGTTTTTGCCTCCTGTTATCATTCGTGCCGAGCGGCACAAATGCGTTAGTTTCCGCTAACCTTCCGCTAAACAAAAAAGCACTCTTACCGCTGCATCGCCGCAGCCGAAGCTAAGGAGGCAGCCTCGGCACCGTTAGCCGAAACTAACCTTGCGGCATTTAAGAACCCGCCGTATGCGGGTCACGGTATATGCAGCAGTTACCCATTGCTAATTCATTCTGCAACATTTATATTAACATACTGACAAACAAAAGTCAAGTCTTGCCCGGGCTTTTTGTAGACGGATACAAAAATAGTGTACATTCGTGAGATGAATTGTTCAGAGTTACCACCTGCTAACCGATTATTTATCCACCATTTACATTTCGTTAACGTGCCGCAGCGACACTTAGTGTAAAAAACCGCAGGCAGACCGTGACCAAAAAAGAATAATAAAAAATGAAAAATGAAAAATCAAAACATCAAAACAAATAAGTCTGTACCATATACGATCCGGAGCGCAGTAAAGCCTGCCTTCCGCACAATGCAGGGCGCGACGGCATTGCGCTGTCGCCGCTGC
>CAMOFU010000006.1 GCA_946613705.1 uncultured Clostridia bacterium | reverse complement strand
CAAATTTCAAAATAAAACAGATCTCAATTATTTTTCAGATTCTTTTCCAGATCCTCTATTATGTGCTTGAAGTCCTTGTTCCTTGTCATCTCGTCCGCTACGCTCTGATAATGTATGGTCATGGTCGAGTGGTTCTTGTTCAGCTCGCTCCCTATGTCAAGATAGGTCATTCCCTTTACCTCTTTCAGCAGATATATAGCGACCTTTCTTGCCCTCGATATATTCTTGCTCCTGTTGGTGCTCCTTATATCCTCGGGCGTGACCTTGAAGACCATCGCCACCTCATTGATAACTCTGTCAACAGTTATCTCCTGCGGGTGGTTCTCTATCATGATCTCCTTGACCACCTTCTGCGCCATAGCCATCGAAGGAGTCTCGTTCGTGAACTCGGTCAGCCCCTTCATCTTATTAACGGTCCCTTCAAGCTGCCTTATGTTGGTCTTGATCTTCTCCGCTATGAGCCTTGCTATGTTATCGCCCAGCTGCAAGCCTACCAGCTCTGCCTTCCTCTTGACGATAGCCATTCTCGTCTCAAAATCGGGCGGCTGTATGTCTACCTGTATCCCGAGCGCGAACCTCGACTGTATCCTGTCTACCAGAAAATTCATTTTCGACGGTGCTATGTCGGCAGTCAGAACTATCTGCTTTCTCGCATTGTACAGATCGTTGAAGGTGTGGAAAAACTCCTGCTGCGCAAATTCCTTGTTCTCAATGAACTGTATATCGTCTATCAGCAGATAATCCGCCCCGCGGTATTTGCTGTGGAATTCAGATGTGTTCTTGCTCTGTATAGCCTCGACCAGCTCGTTCAAAAAATTCTCGCCCGTCGTGTAGATGATCTTCGTTTCGGGCTTCTTGCGCCTTACCTCGTTTTCTATAGCCTTCATAAGGTGCGTCTTCCCAAGACCCGAATCGCCGTAGATGAACAGCGGGTTGAAGGTCTGATTTGTGCTGATGCTCCCGCTCATCTCCGTTCCGCCCGCAACTGCCGTGGAAAAGGCATAAGCAAGCTCGTTCGATTTGCCCTTTACAAAATTCTCAAACGTCAGGTTCCCGAACTGCTCGTTTCGGTTTTCCTCAAGGCTCTCCTGCCTGCTCTCGTTTTCGGGCATGGACTTTATCAGAAGCTCCACCTTCACGGGAAAGCCCAGCACGCTCTCAAAGCCGTCCTCAAGCAGCCCCTTGTAATGTGTCACGATTATATTTCTTGTAAAATCATTCTCCGTGAGCAGATAAACACTGCTGCCCTCAAACTTGTAGGGAGTAAGATTCCTTATCCATTTGTCAAGAGCGATAAGACTGATCTTCTCTGTCTTTTCCTCGCAGTATCTTATTACCTGCTCAAACGCTTCATTAAGCGAATCCATATTTCAACTCTTTTCCTTTCTCATAACATTATACTTAATATTTACCCTCTGCGGATCTGTATGGAGAGACCAATTTGAAATTTGAAAACGGTCATCCCCGACGGATCCCGCAAAAGGGCATAATACTCAATTCTATTTTATTATAACACATTTTCAAAAAAATTTCAAGTAAATTCTCTGTGAAATCTTATATAATTATAATAGTATCCCAAACCGCGTACATAGGGGCAAAAAGCATATTCCCGCATAAAGCTTATACCGCATATTGATCTTTTGAAAACTGCCGCGTCTATATGTAGATCGGGTTTTCAGCCTTTAATAAAAAATTCAGATTTTGTCTTTCGGAATACTGTTTTTGCGCATTGTTGCGCACTTAATTAATTTTAAATAATTCGTGAACGGTCTTGACAAATATATGAGATATGAGTTATAATAGATTATTGCAAGGGTGCAAGGGCAGATCCTGTAATGTTTGCTGCCTGTTTTATTTTGAGAATTGAATAAGGCAGATACCGAAGGGAGGAAAATGTGAAATGAAAAGAACATATCAGCCTAAGAAGCTTCAAAGAAAAAAGGTCCACGGTTTTATGAAGAGAATGTCTACCAGAAACGGCAGAAAGGTTTTGGCTCGCAGACGTGCTAAGGGCAGAGCAAGACTCAGCTATTGATCTCGTGACTAATGACCATATACCATTCAGCCGATGCTGATTGGTATAGGGTCTTTTGTCTTTTTATCCGAAAATTTTTTGATTTTGATTTTGATTTTGATCCGATCTTGGAGTTTGTAAAAAAAATGCTTTTTACCGAAACAGCTAAGGACAACAGAATATTTCTGCGCTGCTTCCGTTCGGGAAAATATGTCAGCTGCGGATTTCTTACAGTATATTTTATACCGAACAGACTGCCCTTTAACCGCTTCGGTATCTCGGTGGGGAAAAAACAGGGCGGCGCAGTAGAGCGTAACCGCATAAAACGTATTTTCCGTGCAGCCTACAGGCTGAATGAGACCCGCTTCCCTATCGGCTGCGATATTATTTTTGCGGCAAGAAACGATGCCTGCGAAAGGACCTCGTCTGAGACCGCGGATTTTCTTGTCAGAAAAGCCGTTCCGAAGATGATAAAGGAGCTCGCGGCAGATGCCGACAGAAATGATAACAGGTGCAGGCAGGCTCATAATAATAAGAAGATGAAATAAAATAAAAAAATATAAAATGAAATGAAATTATTCAGATATTTATTTATATTGCCGATAAAGGCATATCAAAAGCTGATAAGCCCACTTTTTCCCGCAAGATGCAAGTATTACCCATCCTGCTCGTCCTACTGCCTTGAGAGCTACAGCAGGCACGGTGTTATAAAAGGTACCGTGCTTTCGGTATGGCGGCTGCTCAGGTGCAATCCGTGGAGCCTCGGCGGTGTGGATAAGGTCCCCGTAAGGCTCAGCTATAAGGATATAGTTACGGGAAATATGAGAAAAAATAAAAATAGATAAATGATAAATATTAAACAATAGACAGTATATGGAAAATATTGAATAAGAAAAAGTCAAGGAAAGGTATGAATGTATGTTTAGTTTGTTCGCAACACCCCTCGGCTGGCTGATGAAGGGCTGCTATAAGCTGATAGGCAACTACGGCCTGGCGCTGCTCCTGTTTACGCTGATAACACGTCTGCTGATGCTGCCTCTGAGCATCAAGCAGCAGAAGAGCACCGCAAGAATGTCGATGATCCAGCCCGAGCTCGAAAAGCTCAAAAAGAAATACGGCAAAAATCAGGAAAAGCTCAATGAAGAGACAATGGCGCTCTATCAGAAGCACGGCGTGAACCCTATGGCAAGCTGCCTGCCTATGCTCATCTCAATGCTTATCCTGTTCTCGATGATCCCCGTTATCTACGGCCCGATGACCTATGTTTCGGACGTTGACAAGGATACGATAACCAAGGCTAACAATACTATCTCGATGGTAGCTGCCGTTTCGCAGGATATCAAGAACAACGATACCACCATGGCAAAGCTGCTCGCGGAAAAGGGCTCCTACGACGAGGTAAAGAAGGTCATCGTAAACGAAGATGACAAGAATTATAAGAACACCTATAAGCTTTTCGGCTATGACAAAGACGATGATGAGGAGGATAAGAAGGAGCGCGAGAATCTCTGGAAGGACCTTGTTGCGATCTTTGAAAAGCATCCCGATATCGACGTGTTCATCACGAATCCCGAGTATATCTCGCAGAACCTTGTGGTTTCCCGCCCCGAGCTGGCGACCTTCGATTTCGTTGACGAGACAAAGGCAAATGCTCAGTATCAGGATATCCTTCCCGATGCAGTCGTAGATTATGCAAAGAGCTTCAAGTATGAGTTCTTCGGGCTCTCGCTGGGCGCTATCCCTACGTTTAACAGCTGGCTGGCAGTTATCCCGTTCGCATCGTTCGTGCTCCAGCTGATCGCTACCCTGCTCAGCACCTATTACAATAAGAAGAACAACCCCGCTCAGCATATGGGCATGGGTATGAAGATAATGTTTCTGGCACTGCCGCTGTTCTCGCTGTGGATCGCGTTCGAGTATCCCGCGGGTCTCGGTCTGTACTGGATCTATTCATCGCTGTTTGCCGTTGTACAGACTGTATTCCTCAATATTCTCTACAGCCCCGCTAAGATCAGAGCTCAGGTCGAGGCTGAGATGGAGAAAAACAAGGAGCGCCGCAAGAACGGCAAGAAGTCGTTTATGGAAAGAGCTATCGAGATGCAGCAGGAGCAGCGCGGCGAAAAGCCCAAACGCTATTCCGATGACGATGATGACGACGACGATGACGGCTCCGACGATAAGGACGGCAGCAAGAAGCTCTCAAAGCAGGAGCTTAAAGAGCAGCAGCGCAGAAAGCTCAACGAAGCAAGAAAAAGAATGGCGGAAAAATACGGCGACGAATATACGGAGGAGTAACTCCGTGGAGGAATGACTCCGAGACAAGATTTCCGCCTCTAAATAGAAAGGAATGGTCAATGTGAAAAAAATCTTTACCGCTGCCACAGTAGAAGATGCGAAAAAGGCAGCAGCCGCAGAGTTCGGTGCAGCCGAGAGCGAGATCACGTTCAACGTGCTGGAGGAGCCGAAGGTCGGTTTTTTCGGAAAGGTCAAGGGTGAAGCAAAGGTAGAGGCAGAATATGAGCCTCCCGTGGTTCTTACCAAGGCAGATGCAGCAAAGAATTATATGCTCGATGTCATCGCTGCAATGGGCATCGAGGGTGCAGAGATAACCGTCACCGATACAGAGAACGGTGCTTTGTTTGAGATCAGTGCCGAGGGCTTTGAGGCTCTTATCGGCAAGAAGGGCGAGCTGCTCGATGCGTTCCAGTATCTCTCCTCTCTCGTATGCAATAAGCTCGACAGAGATTATTTCCGTATCTCCACCGACTGCGGCGGATTCAGAGAGAGAAGAAAGACACAGCTTGAGGAGCTTGCAAGAAAGATCGCTGCCAATGTCAAGAAGACAGGCAGGACCTCTGCTCTTGAGCCGATGAACCCTTACGAGAGACGCATCATTCACGCGGCAGTTTCCGAGATAGAGGGCGTTACATCCCGTTCGACGGGTGAGGAGCCGTACAGAAAGGTGCTCATCAGCTCCACCGAGAGAAGACCGAGGAACAACGATTACCGCGGAGGCAAGGGCGGCAGAAAGGGCGGCCGCCGCGAAAGAAAGCCGAGAGCGCATTACGATATCACCACCTCGTTCGAGAAGGATTACAAGCGTCCCAAGCCCGAGGACAATCTCAACGCAGGGCTTTACGGAAAGATCGAATTCTGATAAACGATAACGGCACTGTACTTTTGTACGGTGCTGTTTTTTGTTTCACGTGAAACATTCTTTGAAATATGTTTACTTGAAAAGTTTTTATAAAAGGTCTTTTCAAACAAGAAAAAATGTTGTATAATAGAAGAAGCGGAATGCATTTTAAAGCTACTATTATAAACACAGGAGAAGAGATATGGGCAGGATAATCGCAGTTTCAAATCAGAAGGGCGGAGTCGGAAAATCCACGACCGTTGTAAATCTGGCAGCAGTGTTCGGTCACAAGGGCAAAAAGGTGCTGATCGTGGATTTCGACCCGCAGGGCAATACCACTACCAGCTACGGTATAAAAAAGAAAAGCATACGCAATACTATCTATGAGGTGCTGATGGGAGAATGCGGTGTGTTTGAAGCGGTCGTTGCAACGCAGTTCCGCGGTGTGTCGGTGATACCGACAACGCAGGAGCTTTCGGGGGCGGCGGTAGAGCTTGTGAGCATGAAGGACAGGGCACGGAAGCTGCGCGAGCGGCTGCTGCCCGCAAAGGAATTCTATGACTATATCCTGATCGACTGCCCGCCCACGCTCGATATGCTTACGATAAATGCACTCGTGGCAGCCGACAGCGTCATCATACCGATACAGTGCGAGTTTTTGTCGCTGGAGGGACTGGTCGAGCTGAATCAGACGATAGACCGCGTCCGCAAGACCTGGAACAAGGATCTGACGATAGAGGGCATACTGTTCACGATGTATGTTGAGAGATACAAGGTCACGGGACAGATAGCGGCAGAGGTGAAAAAATTCTTCCCAAAGGACGTTTTCAAGACCGTTATACCGAGAAATGTTGCACTTTCCGAGGCACCGAGCTTCGGCAGTCCCGCGCTGTACTACGACCCCAAGTCGAAGGGCTCGAAGGCTTACGAGGAGCTGGCTAAGGAGATCGGCAGAAAAAATACGAAGAAGAAACATAACTGAATCTGCAAAATGTTTCACGTGAAACAATTCAAAACATCGGAGGTGTAAAAATGCCGAGTACATTCGGAGCTGTGCATCTGGCACACGAGTTTCTGGAGCTTAAAGTGAGCGAGGGCGATATCTGCATCGACTGCACCGCAGGGCGCGGAAAGGATACCGCATTTCTCTGCGGACTTGTCGGCGGGAGCGGCAGGGTCATCGCAATGGATATCCAGCAGGAGGCTGTTGACAGCACCAAGGCTCTGATCGCCGAGATGGGCTATGAGGACAGATGTGAGGTCTATCTTGACAGTCACGAGAATGTGGACAGGTACGCCGAGGAGGAATCTGTCGCGGCGATAGTGTTCAACTTCGGCTGGCTGCCCGGGGGCGACCACACGAAGCATACCCGCACCGAGAGCAGTCTTGCCGCTTTGAAAAAATGCCTGCGGCTGTTAAAATTCGGCGGAGTGATGAGCCTGTCGATCTACTACGGCCGCGACACGGGCTTTGAGGAAAAGGACGCGATACTCGGGTACATCGCGGGGCTGCCGGTGGGAGAATTCGCGGTCGTGGTGAGTGAATTTGTAAACAGACCCAACTGCCCCCCGATAAGCGTGAGAATATACAAGACGGATCTGTGAGAATGTTTCACGTGAAACATTTCGGAGAGTGAGATCATGATACATATAAGAGAAGCAAATTTTGACGACTTTGAAGCCGAGTGGCAGCTGGTGAGGCTGATACCCACCGATGAGAACGGCTACATCAATCAGTGGTACAATGTCGGCAGAGGTGCGTTTGACAAGGCGCTGTACGAGATGATCGAGTGGGCAGAGGGCATCGGGCTGCCCGAGGGCTATGTTCCCGAGACAACGCTTTTTATATGGCGCGATATGCAGCTTATCGGTCAGGCAAAGGTGCGGCATTATCTGACCGATGCGCTCAGGAACGGCTCGGGGCATATCGGTTACTGGATAGCGCCGCAGTTCCGCGGCAAGGGCTTTGGCACCGAGGCGCTGCGGCTGGTGCTGGAATATGCGGAGAGCATCGTTCCCGAGGATGAATTCTATCTTCGGGCTGACAGCGGAAATGCCGCGTCGATACGGATAATGCAGAAAAACGGCGGCAGGGTCGTCGGCGAGCGGGACGGCAAGGTGTTCGTAAGGATCACCAAGCCCGACTGGTCGGTGTTGGAGGTCTGAGATGACGGATAAAACGGAAGCGATAGAGCGGCTGCTCGGCGGACGGCTCATCATCGCCGATCTGCTGCCCGAGAGAGTGCCGCGTGACAGCAGCGGAGACTGGTTTGCGGCAGAGAAATTTTTTCTTTCGGGCGATTCGGGCGACCGTGCGGTGAAGCTGTTTGAGAGCTTTGCCGAGCTGCTGATAAAGCTCGGGTGTTATTTTGATATTACGGCGGCTGACGGGGACGGCATCACGATAGAGCATGACGGTATCAGCGGGCTCAGGGACGCTGTAATGGAATGCGCGGACGGCAGGACGAGAAGAAACTTTCTGATAGACGGCGAAAAAGCGCTGATCGTGACAGACGGGGACTGCGCGTACCTTTCGATGTATTTCACCGAGGAGTCTGAACGTGCCGCACGGCTGTTCGGGGTGCTGGCAGAGGCTGCGGGGCTGTTTATAAGAGAGCCTGCGCGGGAGGTGCATCTGCGGGAGGCAGACAGCGCAGAGAAGGCTGAGTTTCTGAGACTGATAACCGCGCACTTTGCCGACACGCTCGCGGAAAACGGCGTTTTTTCGGAAAGCGGGTCGTATTCGGGAGCGGAAGGGATACTTGCGGAGATCGGTGCCGATAAGCAGTCGGAGCATTATTATATGGCAGCGGACGCTGACTGCGGCACGGCAGGCTTCATATGGTACAGAACGGCAGAGGACACGGTAAAATACGCATACACGGTCTATCTCTACATAAATGAGGAGCTGCGCGGGAGGGGCTTCGGAGAGAGCATACTCCGCGAGCTGGAAAAGCGTGCAGCCGAGCAGGGCATCTACGAGCTGAGGCTGTGTGTCTGGAAAAGCAATCCCGCGGCGATGAGGCTGTACAGGCGGCTCGGCTATCGGGTGTATGACGACGGGGACAGAAAGATGTATATGAAAAAGCAGCTCAAACGGATATGAGCATACAGATCACAATTAAACAGACGGAGGAAATGAAATGGGCAAGAAGGACAGAATGAAGAATGGGCTGCAATCGCTGTTTGAGGATAATTCCACCGAAGCTGAGGACAATGCCGAAGCTCGTGACGAAGGGGGCAGCGGGACACTGACGACGGTAAGGCTGTCGCTGATAGAGCCTGACAGAAAGCAGCCGAGGAAGAATTTCGACGAGGAGAAGCTTTCGGAGCTGGCAGAGAACATTGCGCAGGTGGGTGTGCTTCAGCCGATAATCGTAAGGCCTGCAAAGGCAGAGGGCAGGTACACCATCGTTGCGGGCGAGCGTCGGTGGAGAGCGGCAAGGATAGCGGGGCTTACCGAGGTGCCTGTTATCGTGCGGGAGATAGACGATGCGCTGGCGGCACAGCTGGCGCTAATAGAGAACCTGCAAAGAGAGGACCTTGACCCCGTTGAGGAGGCAAGGGCATTCAAGAGGCTGAAAAGCGCCTTTTCGATGACGCAGGAGGAGATCGCCAAGGCGATAGGCAGGAGCCGTTCGGCGGTGGCAAATTCGCTGCGGCTGCTCGAGCTGGAGCCCGAGTGCATTGAAGCGCTCGAGCAGAGGAAGATCACTGCGGGGCACGCGAGGGCGCTGCTGGCAAAGCAGAACAGGGACTCGCAGCTGGTGCTTTTGCAGGTCATACTGTCGGAGGAGCTTTCGGTGCGTGAGGCTGAGAAGCTGGCGGCTGAAAAGACCCCTGCAAAGAGGCCGCCCGAGCGCAGGAGCAGCATGATGAGCAGCAGTGACAAGGCGATGGAGGAATACCGTCTTTCGATGAAGGACACCTTCGGGGTAGATGCGGTGTTCAAGAAGGGCAGCGGCGGAAAGCTTACGATGAAGGTGAGCTTTGACGGTGAGGACGAGATGAAGGAGTTTCTGAAAAGGCTGATGGATAAGTGATAAGTGAGATCAACGGGGTAAGGAATTACAAGGCATCAAGGCGGGCTATGAGCGTGCTTTACAGTGTGTTCGCGGGGATATTCCTGCTGTGGACGATCGCGATCGTCGTTTCGTATGTCAGCTACGGGCAGATAACAATAACGGATATAAGCACGGAGGTATTATTTCTTGCACTGTTCAGTGTGGGGATACTGCCGAAGTTTTTCAGGCGCAATCATCTGAGCGTGAGCGAGCATGACATTGTCTGCGTGAAGGGGGTAATCACCGACAGGAAGGTCTATCTGCCGATGGACGCGGTCAAATCGGTGACGATGATACTGACACCGCTCGGTGATATGACGGGGATAAACGCTATCGTTTTCAATGCGCTCGGTTCGCGGCTGACGGTGCTGTTTCTTGACAGGGCGGACTGCATTGACATATACAGCTTCGTGAACGGGATAATTATGGCTCGCGGCAGTGAAAATTTGCAGGATTGAGAATGATTTCCTGCAAAACATTTTTCCGCGGCAGGCAAGGCGGAAAGCAGTGCGTTCATGGAAGGATAATTGTAAATAAAATGATAATTCTGACATGATATCGTTAAATGTACGGAAATACGCGGTTTGCGGCATTGAAAAATATACGGCAAATTACTGCCCGACTCTTTACAAGTCGGGAAATATGTGATATAATTAATATTGAAATTTTATTTTGGAGGGATCTCAAATGAAAAAAGTAAGAGTAGCAATTGCAGGATACGGTAATCTTGGCAAGGGCGTTGAGCTTGCTGTAAGGCAGAACAGCGATATGGAGCTTGTGGGCGTATTTACAAGGCGCGATCCTGCGAGCGTAAAGCTGCTTACAGAGGGCGTTAAGGTCTACAGCCTTGCCGATGCTAAGGACATGGCCGATCAGGTAGATGTACTTATCATCTGCGGCGGAAGTGCGACCGATCTGCCCAAGCAGACACCCGAGCTTGCGAAGTATTTCAACGTTATCGACAGCTTTGACACACACGCAAGGATCCCCGAGCATTTTGCGAATGTTGACAAGGCGAGCCGTGAGAGCGGGCACATTGCGTTCATCTCACTCGGCTGGGATCCCGGTCTGTTCTCGCTGAACCGCCTGTATGCAGAGAGCATTCTGCCGAACGGCAAGAGCTACACCTTCTGGGGCAAGGGAGTGAGCCAGGGTCACTCCGATGCGATCAGGAGAGTTAAGGGCGTTAAGAGGGGCATTCAGTACACCTGCCCTGTTGAGGCGGCTATGGACGCTGTAAGGAGCGGCTCGCAGCCCGAGCTGACCACCCGTGAGAAGCACACGAGGGAGTGCTTCGTGGTTGCCGAGGAGGGTGCTGACAAGGCAGCGATCGAGGCTGAGATCAAGGGCATGAAGAATTACTTTGACCAGTATGACACGACTGTGAACTTCATCACCGAGGAGGAGTTCGACGCGGTACACAACAAGATGCCTCACGGCGGATTTGTGATGCGCAGCGGGCTGACGGGCGACGGTGAGAAGACACACCAGATGATCGAATACTCGCTGAAGCTGGAGAGCAATCCCGAGTTCACGGCGAGCGTTCTGGTATGCTTTGCGAGGGCGATGAGCAGGCTTGCCGCCGAGGGACAGACGGGGTGCAGGACGGCATTTGACATTGCGCCCGCATATCTGTCGCCGCTGAGCGGGGAAGAGCTGAGAGCCTCGATGCTGTAAGGCGGGACTAAATATCGAATATCGAATATCACATACACAAAAAACCGACCGCGGTCTTCACGGTCGGTTTTTGTTATTGGTTATTGGTTATTGGTGAAAGAGATCTGTTTACAGCGGCTTTTTAGTCATCTGACCCTTATTGCGGGGATATTTCCCGGGGGTCGGTCTGACCTTGCGTATCACGATAAGGCATCTGCCGTCGCCGTTGGGGAGCTTATATTCGCGGCAGAGCTCTGTTTCCCCGCCGAGGGTCTTCACTGCACCCGCAGCTGCTTTCAGCTCTGCCGCACCGTCCGAGCCCTTGAGTGCGACGAATGCTCCGCCCGTTCTGACGAACGGAAGGCAGTATTCGCACAGTGCGGTAAGGTTTGCGACTGCCCGAGCTGTGGATACATCGTACTGCTCTCTGTATTCGGCAGTCCTGCCGAGCTCCTCGGCGCGGCCGTGGATACACTCCGCCCCGAGCCCGAGCTCTGCCGACAGCTCCCCGAGGAAGACTATCCGTTTATTGAGGCTGTCGAGCAATGTGAGGCTGATATCGCCGCGCAGTATTTTCAGCACGCAGCCCGGGAACCCCGCGCCCGTGCCCACGTCGATCAGCCGTGCGCCGAGGGGGAGCGCATCTGCCGCGAGAACGAGAAACGGATAAGCGCTGTCGAAAAAGTGCTTCACTGCTATGCCCTCGGGGTCGGTGATCGCGGTGAGGTTTATTTGACTGTTCCGATCAGTCAGCAGCTCGGCATATCGGTCGAGCCGATCGTACTGCTCTCTTGTTACCTCTATCCCGCCGCCTGTGAAGAGCTCCCTGAAGGCATCATATCCCGTAAGCATACCGTCATTCCTTTCTGCCCGCCAGCCAGATCAGCAGCACATTGACATCTGCGGGATTGACACCCGAGATGCGGCTTGCCTGCCCTACCGACAGCGGCCTTATCCTGTTCAGCTTTTCCGCCGCCTCCAGCCGCAGCCCCCGCACCTGCGTATAGTCGGTGCCCTCGGGCAGCGCCTTGCCCTCGAGCCTGCGCATTGCCTCTACCTGTTCGAGCTGTATCTTGATGTAGCCCTCGTACTTGACATTCAGCTCCACCTGCTCACAGACCTCTCGGCTGAGCTTTGTTCTGCCCGCGTCGAACGGTGCAAGACCCTCATAGCTCACCTGCGGCCGTCTGAGCAGCTGCGAGAGCTTTATCCCCGTGGTGAGCGGCTCTGTGCCCACCGATACGAGGTATTCGTTCAGCTCCTTTGTCGGGGCGAGGTTCACCTTGCCTATGCGCACCGTTTCGGCGGCTATCAGCCGCCGCTTCTCCTCCAGCGCGGCAAAGCGCTCATCGGATATCAGTCCGATGCTGTGTCCGATCGGGGTCAGACGCATATCGGCGTTATCCTGACGCAGCAGCAGTCTGTATTCGCTGCGCGAGGTCATCATTCTGTACGGGTCGGAGCAGCCCTTTGTCACCAGATCGTCTATCAGCGTTCCTATGTAGCTCGAGGCTCGGTCGAGCACCAGCGGCTCTCTGCCCTTTATTTTCAGCGCCGCGTTTATCCCCGCGACGAGCCCCTGCGCCGCTGCCTCCTCGTAGCCCGAGGTGCCGTTGAACTGTCCCGCACCGTAAAGCCCCGATATATCCTTGAACTCCAGCGTAGCCATCAGCTCGGTCGGGTCGCAGCAGTCGTACTCTATCGCGTAGGCATTGCGCATTATCTCTACCCGCTCCAGACCCTTTATCGTCCTCAGAAATTTGAGCTGCACCCACTCGGGCAGCGAGCTGCTCATTCCCTGAAGATAGTATTCGTCCGTATCGAGCCCCATCGGTTCGATAAAAAGCTGATGCCGCGGCTTATCGGAGAACCTTTTTATCTTGTCCTCGATAGACGGGCAGTATCTCGGTCCCACGCCTTCTATCTGTCCCGAATACATCGGAGAAAGATGAATATTATCAAGTATCACCTTATGTGTTTCCGCATTGGTATACGCCACATAGCAGCTCACCTTGTTTTCGAGCTTTTCGTGATTTGCGAAGGAAAACGGTGTGATCTCCTCATCGCCGTCCTGCCGCTCCAAAACAGAAAAATCTATCGACCTGCGGTGTACTCTTGCGGGGGTGCCTGTCTTGAATCTGCGCAGCGTAATGCCCTGTTCCCTGAGCGAATCGGACAGGAACTTTGCGGGAAGCACCGAATCGGGGCCGCTCTCGTAGCTGACCGAGCCGACGTGTATACGTCCGTTCAGATAGGTCCCGCTTGCGATGATGACTGCTCCCGCGCCGTACTCTGTGCCGAGCCGTGTCCTCACTCCGCGGACCTTCTTCCCCTCACAGATAAGCGCTGCGATCTCGTCCTGTTTTATTCGGAGCATCTCGCAGCGTTCAAGCGCCTGTTTCATATATATATGGTATTTCACTCTGTCGGACTGGACGCGCAGCGAATGCACTGCGGGACCTTTTCCCCGATTGAGTATCCTGCTTTGCAGAAAGGTCGCATCCGCAGCCCTTCCCATCTCTCCGCCGAGAGCGTCTATCTCTCTGACCAGATGCCCCTTTGCCGTCCCGCCGATAGAGGGATTGCAGGGCATATTTGCGATACCGTCGAGGGATATGGTAAAGATCGCGGTCCTCATGCCGAGCCTTGCGGCAGCCAGTGCCGCCTCACAGCCCGCGTGACCCGCACCCACGACTATAACATCATAATTTTCCGTAAATTCAAAAGCCATAGAAAACTTTCCTTAACTGTGATATGTGGATATGTGATATGAATAGATTATTTGAGCAAAACGCGGTATTTCGCTTATCTCTCTGCCGTGACCGCGCCGAAGTCGGTGTCGTTGACCATCATTCCCGTGTCAACCACATAGCAGACCTGTCCGTTCTCGACGTACACTCCGCGGAGGTATCTCGTATACGCTTCGGCATTCACTGCCTCGCAGGGCTGGAGCTTCTCGGGGTCGATCTCTGCCATCTCCGCCACGGTGTCGGTCAGCAGGCCGATCAGTCCGAGCTTGTTTCTTACCGCAAAGGCCGTTTCGCAGATGATGATGCAGCTGCGGTTATTGTATTCGCCCTTCTCGAAGCCGAACCTCTTCCTTGCGTCGATAACGGGGACGTTGGTCTCCTCCCACAGGCAGGTCCCCGCGAAATAATCGGGGAACTCGGGTATCGGCTGGATGTTCTCTGCCACAAGCACTGTCCTGATATCGTGGAACGGTATTGCGAACCGCCGTCCCGCAGACCAGAAGGTCAGATATTTGATAACTTCCATTTATTTACTTACCACCCTTGCTCAGATATTCCTTGATATTCACGCCTATCCGCTCAAGATCGCACTGCTTGCTCACGGCTCCCAGCTCGAATGCCGCCTTGGGCATTCCGTAGACTGCCGAGGTCTTTTCGCTCTGCCCGATAGTGTACGCGCCCGCGTGGTGCATCTGCGAAAGACCTCTTGCGCCGTCCTTGCCCATGCCTGTGAGTATCACGCCTATCGCGTCCTTTTCGGCACAGTATGCGGTGCTCTCGAAGAACACATCAACAGACGGGCAGTGTCCCGAGACCTTGGGTCCGTCCTCGCAGGTGACAAAATAGCCCTTGCTGTCCTTGAACAGTCTCATATGCTTATCGCCCTGCGCGATGACCACCATGCCGTTTTTGAGATAGAGCCCCTGTGTTGCCTCGACTATCTCCAGCTCGGGGAACCTTGCGTTCATTCTCTTGGCATAAAGCGAGGTATAGCCCTCGGGCATATGCAGCACCACTCCCACGGGAGGGGTGTTCTTATCGAAGCATTTGAGTATCTCGGGCAGAGCCTCGGTGCTGCCTGCCGAGCCGCCGATAGCTATTATCCTGCGCTGCTCGTGCGCGGCATTGGTATCGTCCGTCGATGCCGACTGCCGCACATTATAGAACTTGCACCCGCTTTTCACTCTCTTTATTTTGGAGGCTGCTCTGAGTGACTTTATCAGCTTCTCCTTGAAGTCCTCGTAGCCGCCCTCCTCGGGCTTGGGCAGATAATCCGCCGCTCCCGCCTGCATAGCCTGGAGCACAAGGTCTCTCCTTGACGAGCATACCACAACGGGAATGGTATACTGCGGTATCAGCTGTCTGAGAAACGCTATACCGTTCATTCTCGGCATCTCGATATCCAGTATCAGCATATCGGGCTTGAGCTTTTCGATCTCGTCCCTTGCCTCAAACACATTTGCCGAGCAGGCGCAGACGGTAAAGCCCTCTGCCGCATCGACGACGCTTTTCAGAAACCTTGAAAACAGTATCGAATCGTCCGCAATAAGTACTCTGATATCTGCCATATCAATTATCCCCTTTCAAAGCCTTGCGGTATATCGCAGGCTGCACCGTTTCATACCTTATCCCTTTCGGAGCGCTCTCTGCATGGCCGATATACAGATAGCCGCCCTCTGCCGTTGCATCGTAGAACTTGTTTATCAGCTCGGTCTTGGTCTGCTCGTCGAAATATATCATAACGTTCCTGCACACTATCAGATCGAACTGCTTTTTGAAGGCGATCTCCTCCATAAGATTATGGTATTTGAACACCACATTGCTTCTCAGCTCATCGGTGACCTGATAGGTGCCGTTGGTATTCTTTATAAAATACCTTTCCCGCCATTCCTGCGGCAGCTCCTGCAATGCCTGCTGTGCAAAGACTCCGCGCTTTGCCATTCGCAGGGCATTGAAGGATATATCGGTCGCAAGGATCCTGCTGTCCCAACGACTGTGCCGATCGCCGAAATACTCGGCAATGCACATTGCCAGGTTATAGGGTTCGTTGCCGTAGGAGCACCCCGCGCTCCAGATCCGAAGCTCTCCGTCCTGCTTGCGGTTTTCCGTCTCGGGCAGGAACTGCTCCTTAAAATGCCTGAAATGCTCGCTCTCCCGCATAAAATAAGTATAATTGGTAGTGAGCCTGCTTATTATATTGGTCATCTCGATGCCGCTGCGGTCTGCATACACTGTTTCAAGATACTCCCTGAAATTGTCAAATCCGCAGTCAAGCACATAATTGGTCAGCCGCGACTCCACCAGATATTTCTTCTCATAAAGATTGAGCCCGTATTTTACCTTGATGACCTTAGCCAGTCTCAGAAAATCTTCCTTCTCTATCTTCATCAGATCCTTTGGGCTCCTTTCTATTTTGCCTTTTCGCTCAGTATAAGGCAGTCAAGCACTGCTATCCGTCTTCCCCTGAGCTCTATATATCCGATCACCACCGAGTTCTCCACGGGCGACGGACTGACCTCGTCCGCCTCATAGCTCTCTGCATCTATCACTCTCGGCACCTTTACACCGAGCAGTGTGCCCTCGCAGTCAACGACTATTATGCAGCTGTGTTCGTCATACTCGGGCTTGGGCAGACCCATTCTTCCCGCAAAATCCATCACGGGGACCACCTTGCCTCTGAGGTTCATTATCCCGAGGATATGCTCTGCCACCATCGGCAGCTTCGTTATCTCGGGCACCTCTATGATATCAGTGACCGAGGTTATATCAAATGCGTATATCTGCTCTCCGCAGCTGAATGTGAGCAGCTGCTCTGCGCTTTTTCTGTTGTTTTGATTTTGGTCAGCCATTTTTCTGCCTCCGTCAGCCAAGCTCTGCCCGACTCTTTACTCCGTTATAGATCAGCAGCTCGTTTATATCGGTGATGAGCGTTATGCTGCCGTCCGCCAGTATCGAGCAGCCTGCAATGCCCTTCTTTTTCAGATCGTATTTATTCAGCAGGATAGACAGCGGCTTTACCACCACCTGCTGATCGCTCGTAAGCTCATCGGCGAAGATGACAGCCTCTCTGTCGCCCTCGCTGCAATACATCATAATGCCCTGTTCGGCGGGCAGCCGTTCGCCCTTCAGCTCGA
This sequence comes from uncultured Clostridia bacterium, assembly GCA_946613705.1. Classification (GTDB taxonomy): domain Bacteria; phylum Bacillota; class Clostridia; order Oscillospirales; family Ruminococcaceae; genus FB2012. The sequence continues at coordinate 8,359 of CAMOFU010000006.1, read as the reverse complement.
AGGCATCTGCCAGCCGTATCACCCGCAGGCACTTATCTCTTACCATAACGAGCTCTGTGCCGCCCGGGTCGGATATCAGCTGTGAGGGCTCTGCCCTGAATATCTCCTTGACCGAGGACACGGGCACCGAAAGCTCCAGCCCGTTTGCCTTTACGTCGAGGACATCTATGATCGACAGTGAGAGGGGGATCCTTATCGTGAACTTTGAGCCTCTGCCGAGCTCCGACTCTATCGACATCTTTCCGCCGACGGTTTCGATATTCTTTCTTACAACGTCCATTCCCACGCCGCGCCCCGAATACTCGGTGACCTGCTCGTTGGTCGAGAAGCCCGCTGTCATTATCAGCTCATAGCACTCCGCGTCGGTATACTCGCTTTCGGGCTTGGTGAGGATACCGCTCTTGCGGGCCTTTGCGAGCAGCTTTTTCGGGTCCATGCCCGCGCCGTTGTCCTCGCAGGAGATGACTACCTCGCCGCTCTCGTAGCCTGCCGAGAGAGTTACGGTAGGCTTTTCGGTCTTGCCTGCCGCCGCGCGCTCCTCGGGGGTCTCTATGCCGTGATCGACGGCATTTCTTACAATATGCATCAGCGGGTCGCCCAGAATATCCACGACCGACTTATCCGCCTCTGTCTCCGCCCCCACGAACACGAGATCTACATTTTTGCCGAGCGTTTTGTTCATATCCCTGACCACGCGGCTCATTTTCTGGAAGGCTGTCTGCACGGGGACCATTCGTATCGACATCACCACGTCCTGAAGCTCGTCGGTAAGCTTTTTGAGCTCACGGGCGCTCTTATGGAACCTGTCCAGATTTCCCGAATACTGTTTGAGGTCGGGGCTTGAGGTAACGCCCGATTCGGTAATAACTATCTCGGCGACCAGATCGAGCAGCCTGTCCAGCTTTTCGAGCTTGACAGAGATCATGCTGCCGCCGCTGTGTCCGCCGCCCGCGTCCTTTTTGGGTGCTGCCTTCGGAGCGGGTGCGGCGGCAGCGGGCGCATTTCCGACCGCCGCTGCGGGAGCAGTCCCGTTTGCCGCAGCCGCTCCGCCTTCTGTCTGAGCGCCGCCCGGCGGCAGGATATCCGCCGAGAGCACATTGAGCCCGTCCCTGAGTACGGCGAGCACCTCATCGGCATCCTTTGCCTTTATCTCTATGCGGAAGCCGTCCTTGTTTATGACCTCCTCCGCCTCATCGCTTTCAAGATCCGAGGGGACGGTCTTTACCAGCTCGCCCTCCTTAGCCAGCGAGTTCACCAGCACCATTGCCCTTATAGCGGGCATAAGGCAGCCTTCCTCGAACCGCACCAGATAGGTAGTCACGCCCTTTTCGGAGGAGCCTGCGGGCAGTGCAGCCTCCTGCTGCTTTGGTGCGGCGGGTGCGGCAGCGGAGCGCTTTACCTCCTCGACCGTCTCAACGTCAACGCCGTCCTTCAGCAGGGAGATGACCTTATCGAGATCGTCGCACATCAGCTTTAAGTAAAAGCCGCTGCTCTTGATCTCGTCGTCGGCATTATCCGCCTCTATATCCCGGGGTATCGTAGCTGCCACGTCCGCCTCCGCGCCGATCGAATTCATCAGCACCATTGCTCTTATCGAGGGCATCATGCAGCTTTCCGAGAAGGTGATCTTAACAGTCTTCAGCTCCTCGGGCTCATCGGCGGAGAATATCTCGATGCTGCCGCCCGACGAGGGTGCGGCTGCTGTCTCGCCCTTGGAGAGGTCGGTCAGGTATTTCGCAAAGCCGTGCAGGCGCTCTATGAACTCGGAAAAGTCCGTAAGCGGCACAGAGTCGTCCTCAAGGTTCTCTATCTCGTTTTTCAGATAGTCCGAGGTAGTGAAGGAAAGCTCATACAGCTGCGGTCTGTCGCACTCCAGCTCGGGATTTTCGCGGATAACGAAATAGATATCCTCGACTGCATGAGCCAGCTCGGACATATTTTTCAGTCCCATCATAGCCGAGGAGCCCTTTATCGTATGCATCACGCGGAATATCTCTGCGATATCGTCCGCCGTAAGCTCGCTGTCCTCGGTCCGCATCAGTATCTCGTCAAGATTTTCGAGCAGCTCTGTCGATTCAAACACGAATGTATCAAGCATTGATTCCATTCCTGCGTCAAACTTGCTCACCTTTATCACCTCTTAGCAATTTATCTGATAGTATCATTATAGAATTAAAATACGCAATAAGCGATGCGCAATATGCGATACGCTCTTATGTGATGAATCTCTCGTCAACGTACTGCGCGAGCAGCTCGCACACCTGCTTATAGGGCAGTCTTGAAGCCTTGAGAGCCTTTCTTTTCTCTTGCTGCGCGTACACTGCCACGGTGCAGCTGCCGAAGATGCGCTGTATGGGGTTCTGCCGCACCTGTATCATCGAGATGTTTCTGATCGGTATTATGACCTTATGGAACTGATACCTCGGGCAGAAGCAGAGGGTGCAGGTATCACCGGTCATACCGAACGAGGTAGACCTGAACGCGAAGAACTGCACGACCGTCAGCCAGACGAGCGGCACTGTGAGCACCAGTATGAAGGTATTTATCCGACCGTTCTGACCGTTTACGAACAGCTTTGCGGCGGTACCTGCCGCAAAGGGCAGCAGGCTCAGTGCCAGCGGGAAGCCGACAAAGCTCCTGACAGTTTTTCTTTCGGGCCGTATCTGCTCGCGCTGTCTGCCGAGCGAGGGCTCGAGCAGCTTGAACGAGGCTGACATCTCGCTGTTTTTGGTCATGGGGATTATAGCGGCAGTTTCCTTTTTCTTCCTGCCGAAGCCGCTGCATTGCAGATGCACGGAGCTGATGCTTGCAAGCTTCATCAGCAGCGACTGTCTTATATCGTAATAGCTTATCTTTGAGCGGTCGAGCACACGTTTGTCGTGCTTGAACTTGCCCGACCTGACCGTAAGCCGGCTCACGCCGTGTCTTGTGGCGGAAAAATCCCAGTTGTTGAGCAGATTGCTTGCAAACGAGATCAGCCAGCCTGTGATTATCGCCGCGCCGATCAGGAGGATGATGCTCGGGACCGTTTCCGAGAGCCGCAGAGTTTTCTCGTCCACCTTATGCAGCTCATCGTTCATATGCTCGGCTATATCGGTGACCTTGGAGCCTGCCATTTTTGATGCCTGCCAGATGACGGTACCGAAGATCAGCAGTCCCGAGAAGGTGGAGGAGAACATGACCGAATAGAGCATGACGAGCCTGTTTCGGGACTCGACGGTATACTGCGGCTTATCCTTGCTTTTCGAGCAGATCAGCTCGAAGATCGGATCAACGCTTTTCTGTGAGATGACGAGCTTTATCTCGCTGCCCGGGATATTGGTCGCCTGAGTTTCGAGATGCAGGGTGCTTGCGTGTACGGCTCTTTGTATGAGCCCCTGATCGACCCTCACGGCGGATATCTGGCTGAAAAAGAGTGTGGTCTTTATCACGCCGAACGGCCCCGTATGGGCAGTGATGCAGCCCTCGCCGATCTCATAGAACACGAACAGCCATCTGAACACGGCGATAAAGAGTATACCGACCACAAAGAACAGATCCATCCAGTAGGTCCTCAGCCAGCCCTGTATATCGAAGTGGGAGGTGACGAGGTTTTTGCCTATCGGGATAAGCAGCAGCCACAGGGTCTTGGAGGTATAGCCGATTATTTTTATCGGGTGCTGCCGACTGCGAAGGAACTCCCGCAGCGGGGAGGCCTTCTGTGCGGCAGGCTTTTTGCCGTGACCGTTATCCAAGCTCATTTTATCCCTCTTTTATACAAGCCGTTCGTAAGTCCGCCGCCGCTGATGGGCACATCTTTGCGGAATGCCCCGACGATCTCCCTCACACGTCCTGCGTTCTCTTCATAAAAGTCAAGCCTTACATACTCCGCCGTCGGGAAGTCCGAGAGCCGACCGCTTATACTCAGTATATCCGAATTGAGTATTTCGACATACCCCTGCTTCTTCGAGCATTTCACGGGCATTCTCCGACCTGTTCTGTCATAGAGGCAGCCCGTGCAGCCCCTGCAGCCTCTCTGCGCTCTGATCGGGCAATTGACGGTGAGCATCATCGGCAGTCTTCCGTAGCCGATGACCCCATAGGGCAGCTCACTGCCGAGCCTGCTTATCTCGTTTGACCGCAGCTCGAACGAAGCGGTGCATTCCGCGAGCCCGAGCTCCTTCAATGCCCGCAGCGCCAAGGTGTTCGTGACATTCAGCCCGAAGCCGCCGCGCAGCCGCAGCCCGAGACTGCGCCCGATGCGGATATGCGCGTAGTTAGTGCATTCTATCTGCATGAGCCCCTGCCCGACGAGAGCGGCAAGCTCCTCCTTTTCGCGCTTCTCGCCGAGGGTGAATCTCGGCATCACGGCACAGAGCTTTTCGGGCGGTATGCCCTCACCGAGCAGCTCTCCGGCAAGCTCTGTATCGGCATACACGAGCCCGATACCGTCAAGGCTGATCTCGCCGAGCTGCTCCTTTCTGTTTACATATATCCTTATATCCATATCCGTATCCGCAGACCGCTTCACGGGCTTTGCGGGGCGGAAGTCCCTGTCGGTGAAGGGAGGTCTGCGGGTGTTTTTATCGTATCTTGCGCGGTCAAGCTCCGCACACAGCTCACGTCTCAGAGCGGACAGCTCTCCCGCGGGGACTGTGAGCCCCTCGTCTATCGTGCAGTCCAGTCCGCCGAGGGTATACACGGTATCGCCGAGCTTTGAGAACTGCTTTGCGAGGTAATCCCTGTCGGCGGCGCGGCTGACAGCTCTTTGCGGCAGGCTGCCGACCGCCTCTGCGGAGCAGCCCGACTCATCACGCATGACTGCCCTCACGGGCTCGCTGTTTCTGACGGTGACGGTGACGAACACCTCCGAGCGCTTGAACTCATGCCTGTAGAGCTCATGCAGGGCGGGGATCGCGGCGGCAGATGCCTGAGCGTCCTCCCTGCTTCTGCTGCCGAACATATCCCTTCCCGTTTTTTCGGTAAAATACCCGTCGGTAAATCCCGAGCGCGAGAATATGCTCTCGAGCAGCCTGCGGTCGTGCTCCTCGCCCGCAAGCTCCTTTCTCACGGCATTCACGGCAGCCGCGACATATTCGGGGCGCTTCATACGGCCCTCTATCTTCAGTGATGCCGCACCCATTTCCCTAAGCTCCTTCAGATGCGGGATATACGACATATCCTTGAGCGAGAGGGCACAGCTTTCCCGATCGCCGCTGACTGCGGAGGCGGGCAGTCTGCACGCCTGAGCGCACTGCCCTCTGTTGGCGCTGCGCGACCCGATGACTGCCGACATATAGCACTGCCCCGACACTGACATACACAGAGCGCCGTGGACGAACACCTCGCACTCTATCGGCAGCGCACACAGCTCCCGCAGCACGCGGGCGGGCAGCTCTCTTGCGGCTACTGCCCGAGTAAAGCCCAGCTCCCGAGCGAGCAGGAAGCCCTCGGCGGTATGCAGTGTCATCTGAGTAGATGCGTGCAGCTCGAGCGCGGGGCAGCATTCCTTTACTATTTTCAGCACAGCAAGATCCTGAGTTATCAGCCCGTCGATGCCGAGCTCGCAGGCTGTTCTGACGGCAGCGGCGCACTTACCGAGCTCCCTGTCGGTGATAACGGTATTTATCGCCTGATACACCTTCACCCCGCGCTCGTGGCAGAGCCTTACCGCCTCGGCGAGCTCCTCGCGGGAAAAGTTTCTGGCATTTGCCCTTGCGGAAAAGTCCTCCCCGCCGAGGTAAACGGCGGTGCAGCCTGCCCGCAGCGCGGCATGGAGCACCTCGGGCGAGCCGCAGGGCGCAAGTATCTCTGTCATTGCCGTAAAACTGCCGCTCTGTTACTTGCCGAACTTATACTTATGCTCGGGGACATTTCCGAGAGCATCCGAGATATCCCTTGCGATCATATCCTTAGCGGTGGCATTATCCTCGGCGGTAAAGGACTTGCGCAGGCTTATCTCCTTTTGCAGCTGCTCGACCTTAGCGGTGAGCTCGGCGATGGTCTTTTCGCTTTCTGCCCTGACTGCGGCGAGCTCCTTCTCCATGGCTGCCCGCAGCTCGGCGCACTCTTTCTCTGCGGCATCGGCGCGCGCCTTTGCCTTAGTCGCATCATCGAAATACACCTTTATCTGCGAGCGGATATTTTCGAGGTTGCTTCTGGTCTTGAACAGGTCGTCGCACGCTTCGAGAGCGATAAGTGCGGCACCGTCCTGCGCGCTAAGAGTAGACTTGCCGCTGAGCAGCTCTGCGAGCCTGCGGTTGAGGGCAGATGCGAGGTCGGCGGTATACTCCTTGGACTCATCGGTGATAAGTCTGTAGTCGCGGTTGAATATCCTTACTGTCACTTCCTGTTTCATGGCAAAAATTCCTTTCCGATCAAAACAAAATAGGTATTCTTAAATTTATTATATCACATTATGCCCGATTTGTCATTAGTTTTTTCAAAAAAAGTTGGAGAATTCGTAGAACAAGATAACGGTCTGCCGCACAGCAAAAAAAGGGAGCGCGGGAGCGCGGCAAAGCACTGCGCTCCTGCGCTCCCGCACTGTGCGAGGGGCAGACGGTCATTATTTGTCAGTTTTTGATCTGCGAGGCAACGAGGCTCTCGCCGCAGTAGATTTGGCGGAGCTTGGGCTTTTCGATCTTGCCTGTGGGATTTCTGGGGACATCGGCGAAGATGATCTTATGGGGACGCTTATAGCGCGGCAGCTTCAAGCAGAAATCGTTGACCTCCTGCTCGGTAAGGGTCATGCCCTCCTTGACGGAGATTATCGCGGCTGCGATCTCGCCGAGGCGCTTATGGGGCAGGCCGATGACAGCCACGTCCTTGACAGCGGGGTGGGAGCGGAGAAAGTCCTCGATCTGGACGGGGTAGAGGTTCTCGCCGCCCGAGATGATAACGTCCTTTTTGCGGTCCACGAGGAAGATAAAGCCGTCCTCGTCCTCCTGAGCCATATCGCCCGTGAAGAGCCAGCCGTCCTTCAGTGTCTCGGCGGTGGCTTTTTCATCGCGGTAATAGCAGGTCATGACACCCGGACCCTTTACGCAGAGCTCGCCCACTCCGCCGCGGGGGACTGTTTTGCCGTTCTCATCGACGATCTTGACCTCCCAGCCGAAGCCCGCCTTGCCGATAGCGCCCACCTTATGTATATTCTCGACACCGAGGTGAACGCAGCCCGGGCCTATCGACTCGCTGAGGCCGTAATTGGTATCGTACTGATGCGTGGGGAAGACCTTTTTCCAGCGGTTGATAAGGGAAGGCGGCACGGGCTGTGCGCCGATATGCATAAGTCTCCACTGGCTGAGCTCATAATGTGAAAGGTCGATCTCGCCGCGGTCGATAGCGTCGAGGATATCCTGAGCCCACGGAACGAGCAGCCAAACGATAGTGCAGTGCTCGTTGGACACTGTCTGGATAATGGACTTGGGTTTAACGCCCTTGAGCAGCACGGCCTTCGAGCCTGACAGCAGCGAGCCGAACCAATGCATTTTAGCGCCCGTATGGTAGAGGGGCGGGATACAGAGGAAGGTATCCTTGCGGGTCTGGCCGTGGTGGTTCTGTTCGGTTTTAGCGGAATGGACAAGGCTCTCGTGGTTATGCAGGATAGCCTTGGGGAAGCCTGTTGTGCCAGACGAGAAATAGATCGCGGCATTATCCTGATCGGTGAGGGGGATATTTGGAGAGGTGGAGGGGAAGTTTGCTGCCTGCGAGTCATAATGCTCGGCGAAGGAGGGGCAGCCCTCGCCCACATAGAACAGCAGGCGGTTGCGGCTGATATCGTCGGCTATCTCCTCGATGCGGCCGATGAACTCGGGGCCGAACATGAGCACATCGACCTCGGCAAGGTCGAGGCAGTATTTGATCTCATCGGAGGCATAGCGGAAGTTGAGCGGCACTGCGAGGGCACCTGTTTTGAGTATGCCGAAATAGATCGGCAGCCATTCAAGGCAGTTCATCAGCAATATGCCGACCTTATCGCCCTTTTTGACTCCGCGGGAGATGAGCATATTGGCGAAGCGGTTTGCCTTTTCGTCGAACACGCGCCAGGTGATCTCGCGGCGGTAGGTGGCGAGGGGGTTAGTCTCTATCAGTTCATACTCCCGCCAGGTGACCTTTCTGTTCTCTGTCACCTCGGGGTTGACCTCTACGAGCGCGATATCATCGCCGTAGAGCTGAGCATTTCTTTCGAGAAGCTCGGTTATTGGCATTTTGATCGATCCTTTCATAATGAAAATTCAAAATAATACTTTACTGCGCAAAAGCATAAATACATAAAAACACAAAAGCTTTAAATGCACAAATATATTATAACACAACATCTCACAAAAGTAAAGAGGCAATTTTGCCGAGGCGCGGGCGGCGCAGTGTTCTCGCCGAT